>NZ_JBSSCV010000035.1:0-24558 GCF_054060065.1 Thermostichus sp. MS-CIW-37
GAAGTAGGGGATTCTCATGCGGACGAAGGGACTTGAACCCTTACGCCTTGCGGCACTAGATCCTAAGTCTAGCGCGTCTGCCGTTCCGCCACGTCACTCTCACCCATGCTAGCTCGCCCTCTGGGCCAGGGCGACCTGTAGGGCAGCAGTCTCAGCATCATCGTCATCTCGAATCGGAATCCCGCTCCAAGTCGCGAAAAAGAGGTGTGCTCAGGTAGCGTTCCCCAAAACTAGGCTGGATCATTACAATCCGCTTGCCGGCGTTTTCCGGTCGCCGCCCCACCTGGATGGCTCCCGCCAAGGCAGCCCCGGTGGAAATGCCGGAGAGGATCCCTTCTTCTTTGGCCAGGCGCCGGCTGTAGACCATGCTCTCTTCATCTTCCACTGGGATCACCTCATCCAGCAGGTCGCGCCGCAGCACATCAGGCACGAATCCCGCTCCGATCCCTTCAATGCGATGAAAGCCGGGCCGGCCACCGCTCAAGACAGCACTGGCCTTGGGTTCAACGGCCACCAGTCGAATGGCCGGGTTTTTCCCCTTCAAAAACTCGCCCGCCCCCGTGATGGTGCCGCCGGTGCCTACCCCTGCCACCAGGATGTCCACCTGACCATCGGTATCTTCCCAAATTTCCGGGCCGGTGGTTCTGGCATGAATCTGGGGGTTGGCGGGATTGGTGAACTGGCCCAACATATAAGCGTTGGGAGTGCGGCGGACGATCTCTTCGGCCTTCCAGATGGCTTCCCCCATGCCTCCAGCACTGCTGGCCAGATAAACCTCTGCCCCGTAGGCTTTCAACAGCAGTCGCCGCTCAAGGCTCATGCTCTCAGGCATGACGATGATGAGCCGGTAACCCTTGGCAGCAGCGGCCATGGCCAAGCCAATGCCGGTATTGCCAGAGGTGGGCTCCACCAAGATGGTCTTGCCGGGGGTGATCAAGCCAGCTTGTTCGGCAGCCTCGATCATGCTGACGGCAATGCGATCTTTCACCGAGGCGGCGGGGTTAAAGCTCTCCAACTTCACCACAATCTCGGCCAGACACCCTTCCGACTGAGGGATCCGATTCAACCGCACCAGCGGGGTGCGACCGATGAGCTGGGTGATGTTGGCGGCAATTTTCATGGCTAACAAAAAGGAAGCAACCAATTGCAACAGCGGGCCGTAGGCCTTAAGTCCAGAGCACTCGGGGGCCTTGTGCGATGCTAACCCTTAAATCAACTCCCCGGCGCTCCCCTTTCAGCTTACTAGCGCAGGAGCCCCGCCCTCTGTCCACAGGGCGAGGGTCGGGAGGAATGCGGAGTTACGATGATATAACCATGACCCAAGTCCTGACCATTTCCTGCAAGCTCAAGGTGTCTCAGTCGCAAGCCGCAAAGTTGGATGCGACCTTGGAGGCTTTCGGCCACGCCTTGAACTGGGTCAACCAAAACACACCGGAGAAAGTCGTCAACGCCGTTAAACTTCAATCTCTGTGCTACCACCAAATCCGTGCCCGGTTCGGCTTGTCCAGTAACTTGGCCGTACAGGTCTGCAGACGGCTGGCCGGTGCCCGTAAGGTCGCCCTACAGAAAAACCGCCCGGTCAAGGCGTTCAAGGGAGGCTTCGCTACCTATGACGCCCGTATCTTTTCGTTTCGCGAAAAGGACTGGACGGTGTCGCTGACCACGGTGGAGGGTCGAGAGCGCTTTGAGCTGGCGATTGGTCATTACCAGAGAGAACAGTTGGCAGGCTCCAATCCCAAATCTGCCACTCTGGTCAAGCGCAAAGACGGTTCCTACTCCATCCAGATTTGCGTGGAAGCAAAGTTACCGGAGCGGCAGAACACAGCTCGGGTAATAGGCGTGGATTTGGGAAGGACAGATATTGCCCATACGTCAGAGGGGGACAACTGGAATGGACAGCAGTTGAGCAAAATACGAGACCGTTATTCCAAGCTGAGAGCGGTACTCCAGCAAAAAGCCAGTAAGGGCACCCGCAGTTCCCGGCGCAGATGCAGAGAACTGTTGCAACGGCTGTCTGGCAAGGAGAGGCGCTTTCAAACGTGGGTCAATCATCGCATCTCTAAAGCTATTGTTTCTAGGGCAAAGGCCACAAATAGCGCTACTGCTTTAGAGGACTTGACAGGGATACGGGAGCGTATCAACCAACAACCCCGCAGCAAAGCCGAGCGGCGCAGGGCCAACAGTTGGGCGTTCTACCAACTGAGGCAGTTTCTGGAATACAAGGCGAGAGTTGCAGGGGTTTCTCTGATCCTTGTTCCGCCTGCTTATACCTCGCAGACCTGTCACAAGTGTTTGCACATCCATCCGGACCCTGCGCAATCCTATCGCAGTGGGAAGCAGTTTAAGTGTGGGCACTGTGGATGGGAAGGGGATGCGGACTGGAATGGTGCAAACGTAATTGCGCTTTTGGGGGCTGCCGTAAACCAGCCCAGAGGTTAAGCCTACGGCTCGCTTCGCGAACGAGTTTGTTTTGTTCTCTGGGAGAGCATAACAGGCTCAGGGCTACTGAAAGCCCGCACTGTACTGCGAAGCAGTCAGGGTCGGGTAGTTTACTGCCCTTGGCCCAGC
This sequence comes from Thermostichus sp. MS-CIW-37, assembly GCF_054060065.1. Taxonomy (NCBI): domain Bacteria; kingdom Bacillati; phylum Cyanobacteriota; class Cyanophyceae; order Thermostichales; family Thermostichaceae; genus Thermostichus; species Thermostichus sp. MS-CIW-37. The sequence continues at coordinate 2,569 of NZ_JBSSCV010000035.1, forward strand.
ATTGAGGGGATCCCTGCATTCCTTGAAATTTTGAAAGGGAGGGCAACAAAACCCCTCCTGAAAATGAATTAGAGTGAGATCACACCGGAAGGACGAGTCCATTATGCACCTGAGTGACATCACTCATCCCAACCAGCTCCGAAACCTGAACCTGAGCCAGTTGCGCAGCCTAGCCCGCCAGATTCGCGACAAGCATCTGCAGACGGCTGCCAATTCCCCGGTCGGCTGTCATCTGGGGCCAGGGCTGGGGGTGGTGGAGCTGACCTTGGCCCTCTACAAGACCCTCGATCTGGATCGAGACAAGGTGATCTGGGATGTGGGGCACCAGGCTTATGCCCACAAAATGCTCACCGGCAGGTACCACAATTTCCACACATTGCGCCAGAAGGGGGGGATTTCCGGCTACCTGAAGCGCAGCGAGAGCCGCTTCGATCACTTTGGGGCGGGGCACGCTTCCACCAGCATCTCGGCAGCTTTGGGCATGGCCATCGCTCGGGATCGGCGGGGAGACAACTTCAAGGTGGTGGCCATCATTGGGGATGGTGCCCTGACCGGAGGCATGGCCTATGAAGCCATCAACCACGCCGGGCACCTGCCCAAGACCAACCTAATGGTGGTGCTCAACGACAACGGCATGTCCATTTCCCCCAATGTGGGGGCGATCCCTCGCTATCTAAACCGCCTGCGCCTCAGCCCGCCGGTGCAGTTTTTGGCCGATAGCCTGGAAGAGCAACTGAAGAATCTCCCCCTGCTGGGATCCAGCCTCAGCCCGGAAATTGACCGCCTCAAGGAAACGGTGAAGCTGGTTACCGCCGTGCAAAACAACAAGGCAGGCATCATCTTTGAGGAGCTGGGCTTTACCTACGTGGGTCCGGTGGACGGGCATAACCTGGCGGAATTGTTGGATGCTTTTGAGTTGGCCCACGGCATCTCCGGGCCGGTGCTGGTGCATGTGGCCACCGTCAAAGGCAAGGGCTACCCGCCTGCCGAAGCTGAACAGGTGGGGTATCACGCCCAATCCCGCTTCGACCTGGCCACCGGCAAGCCCTACCCGCCCACCAAGCCTAAGCCCCCCAGCTACAGCAAAGTCTTTGGCCATGCCCTCTGCAAGCTGGCCGAGCGGGATCCCCGCATCATCGGCATCACCGCCGCTATGGATACGGGCACTGGCCTGGATAAGCTCAAGGAAAAGCTGCCGGATCAGTTTGTGGATGTGGGGATCGCCGAGCAGCACGCTGTAACGTTGGCGGCTGGCATGGCCTGTGAGGGAATGCGGCCAGTGGTGGCCATTTATTCCACCTTCTTGCAGCGGGCCTACGACCAGATCATCCACGATGTCTGTATCCAAAAGTTGCCGGTCTTCTTTTGCTTGGATCGGGCGGGAGTTGTAGGAGCCGATGGCCCCACCCACCAAGGCATGTACGACATCGCCTATCTGCGCTGCATTCCGGAAATGGTGCTAATGGCTCCCAAAGATGAAGCGGAGCTACAGCGCATGGTGGTGACCGGGATCCAGTACACCAAGGGCCCCATCGCCATGCGTTACCCGCGCGGATCGGGTGTAGGGGTGCCTCTGGCAGAAGAGGGGTGGGAACCCCTGCCCATCGGCAAAGCCGAGGTGCTGCGCAGCGGTGGCGAGGTGTTGATCCTGGCCTATGGGTCGATGGTGCATCCCAGCCTGCAGGCGGCGGAGATCTTGAAAGAACACGGTATCTCAGCCACAGTGGTCAATGCCCGCTTCGCCAAGCCTTTGGATACCGAGCTGATCCTGCCTTTGGCCGAACAGAGCCGCTTGGTGGTGACGGTGGAAGAAGGTTGCCTCATGGGTGGGTTTGGCTCGGCAGTGGCCGAAGCCCTGCTCGACGCCGACCTGACAGTGCCTTTGTTGCGCCTGGGGGTGCCGGATGTGTGGGTGGAGCACGCCACTCCCGAGGAATCCTTGGCAGAACTGGGCTTGAACAGCGCCGGGATTGCCGAGCGGATTCGGGCCAAGTTTCAGGCACGAGTTCTCAAGGGATCCCCTGCGGAAGTTCCCACTGTCAATTCCTGAGCCTATTCCGAAAGGCCCATCCGCCGGTTGAACTGCTCGATGGCGGCTTGCTGCAGAGCTTCTGCAACAGGTCTGGTACGCAGGAGGATCTGCACATCCCGCAGCAGGTTTTCCCGCCACAGATTCTCCCGCAACACCTGCAGGCGGGCATAGTTGGGATCCAAGCGCATGGCCTTTGCCCCCAGTTCCTCAGCTCGTTCGGTTTCTCCCCGAATGTAGAGGGCAGTCGCCAGGGCCAAATAGGGCTCTGCCACAGAGTCGTTCATCTCTATCGTGCGTTCCCAGCGATCGATGGCGGCGTCCAGATCCCCCTGCTCATAGTCCACCAAGCCCATGTTGTTCATGGCCGGCCAGTAGGCGGGATCCAACTGCAAGGTCTTCTCATATTCCTGCCGGGCCGCATCCCACCGATCCAGCATGAGGTAGGCATTGCCCAGTTGGAAGCGGGCATTGGGGTTATCCGGTTGGAGGGCAACCGCTCGTTCCAGAGTCTCAGCGGCGGCAAAGTAGCTGCCCTGCCGCAAATAAGCCGATCCCAGCGAGTAGAGGACATCCCCATCTTGAGGAGATAGGGCGCGGGCCTTTTGCAACGATGCAATGGCTTGCTCCAAGTCCCCCAGTTCTAGGTGTACGTTGCCCAAAACGTAGAGTAGCTCTGAGGAGTTGGGCACCATGGACACGGCCAGTTGCAGGCGGCGCAGCGCTTCTTCCGTCTGGCCAAACTGGGCTAACCGCAGCGAGTCGGTGGCCAGTTGCAGCGCTTGGGCCTGCATCAAGCCCCCATTGGGCAAAGGGATGTGCAGCAACACCTGGGCCTGGGCAGAGCTCCACCCTCCCATCCCCAACACAACTGCCAGGCCCACCGACAAGGCTTGCCAGGGCCGGATGGATAACCGAAACAACAGTGGCGGCATGATACCCACGCGATAAACAGGCCATGCCCATGTTAGCTGCAACAGCCGGGGATCCCTACTTCTCAGTGTTCTCCTCTGCAACTGCCATCGGCCAAATCAGAGGCGTCGCCACCGCCGCCCCGATTGGGTGAGCAAATCTTCGGCAGCCTTCGGCCCCCAGGTGCCGGCCTCATAGGTGAACAGAGGCGGTGCAGCACTGCCGCCATTGCCGCTGCCGGGCTCCGATTCCCAGGCCGATAACACCGGCGTCACCACCCGCCAAGCCGCTTCGACCTCGTCGGCACGGGTGAACAGCGTTGGATCCCCCAGCAGACAATCCAGGAGCAGGCGATCGTAAGCATCCGGTGTACTCGCTCCAAAAGCCGTCCCATAGCGGAAATCCATGTCCACCGAGCGAGTGCGGATCTCTGGCCCCGGCATCTTGGCCTCAAAGCGCAACGAGATGCCCTCATTGGGTTGGATACGCAGCACCAGGATATTGGGGCTCACCTCCCGAGCCGCCGATTGGAACAGGGAAAGGGGCACCTGCTTAAAGTGAATGGCCACCTCCGAAACCTTCTTGGGCAGGCGTTTCCCGGTGCGCAGGTAAAAGGGAACTCCCTTCCACCGCCAGGTGTCACATTCCAGTTTCAGGGCTACGTAGGTGGGGGTTTGCGAGTTGGGATTGACGTTAGGCTCCTGCCGATAGCCCAGCACCGGCTTGCCGGCGATCCAGCCAGGGCCGTACTGCGCCCGCACCGCTGCGGCTGCCACATTGCGGGGATCCGCTAGGCGGGTGGCCTGCAGCACCTTGGTCTTTTCGTTGCGCACCCCATCGCTGCGCAGTGAGACAGGTGGCTCCATGGCCGTCAGGCAATAGATCTGCATTAGGTGGTTTTGCACCATGTCTCGCAGGGCGCCGGCAGTGTCGTAGTAGCCGGCCCGATCCTCCACCCCCACCGTCTCCGCCACGGTGATCTGCACATGGTCGATGTAGTTGCGGTTCCAGAGAGGCTCGAAAATGGCGTTGGCAAAGCGGAAGACCAGCAGGTTTTGCACCGTCTCTTTGCCCAAGTAGTGATCAATGCGGTAGATCTGCTCTTCCTGGCAAATTCGCTGCACAAGGCGGTTGAGTTCCTGGGCCGAGGTGAGGTCGTGGCCAAAGGGCTTTTCGATCACCACCCGCGTTTTGGTCGGATCGGCCACCATACCGGCTGCCCCCAACTGTTGGATGGCCTGAGCATAAAAGTCCGGCGCCACCGCCAGATAGAACACCCGGTGGCCACGGGTGCCCCGCTCCTCATCCAACTGGCTGAGCAGTTGCTTCAGGCGAAGATAGCCTTCTGGATCCCCGATATCCAGGCGGCAATAGAACAGGCGGCTGGCGAAGTCCTGCCATAGGGCCTCCGGCCCCAAGTCCTGGGGGGCAAACTCCTGCACGGCAGCCCGCATTTTTTCCCGATAAACCTCGTGAGTCCAATCGCGGCGGGCCACCCCCACCAAGGTAAACTCCGGCGGCAGCCGTCGCTGCACAAACAGCCGATAGTAGGCCGGGATCAGCTTGCGGGCCGCCAGATCCCCAGAAGCCCCAAACTGCACCAAAATACAGGGATCCGGAGTGCGCTCTTGGTTGAGACCAACGCGGAGGGGGTTTTCAGCCAGGGTCACCATAGAGTCGGCTCAGCTTGGGTGGATAGGGTTGGGGAAAAGAGTGGCTAGGGGGTCAGAGAACCTTCCAGGCAGCGCAGCACTTCTTCCACGTTCTCACGGCTGCCGATGATGAGGGGCACCCGTTGGTGGAGGGATTGGGGAACGATATCCAGGATGGCCTCGGTGCCGGTGGTGGCTGCCCCGCCCGCCTGCTCGGCCAGAAAAGCCAGGGGGTTGGCCTCGTACATCAGGCGCAGCTTGCCCTCCGGTTTTTTCTGGGTGCCGGGATAGAGATAAACTCCGCCCTGGAGCAGAATGCGGTGAAAATCCGCCACCAAAGCGCCGCTGTAACGGGAGACGTAGCCATCGCGGCGGTGGACATAGCGAACGAAGTTTTGGATCCCTTCGCTCCAGTGGCAGAAATAGCCCTCGTTGAGGCTGTAGACGGAACCGCGTTCAGGAATGCGGATGTCGCTGCGGGAGAGGATAAATTCCCCCAAGCTGGGATCCAACGTAAAACCGTGTACCCCCTTGCCGACGGAATAGACCAATTGGGTGCTGGGGCCGTAGAGAATATATCCCGCAGCCAGTTGGCGACGGCCCGGTTGCAGCAGGTCTTGGTTGTCCGCTTCCGGGCGATCCTCAAGAGGGTGAAGGACGGAGAAGATGGAGCCGACGCTGAGGTTGGCGTCAATGTTGGAGGATCCATCCAGGGGATCGATCATCAGGGCCAGGCGGCTGAGGGAGCAGTTTTCCGGCAGGCGAGCCGGGGTTTTCATCTCTTCCGAGACCAGCCGACACACCAGGCCCGTTTGCTCCAAAGCGCGAATGAAGGCCCGGTTGGCATAGTCATCCATCTGTTGCTGTTCTTCCCCTTGGACATTGAGGCTGCCGGTAACCCCCAGCGCCCCTTCGATCAGTCCTGCCTGACTCAGCCGCCGGGCGATCATCTTGCCGGCCAGGGCAATGCGGTTCATCAGGGCGCTGAAGTCTTGGGCCTCTGCCGTAAAACTGCCAAACTGCTGTAAAACATGACGGGAGAGGGTGAGCACATCCCGCAACATCTCCCGTGAGGACTCCGTCCCGCTAACGCGGTCGGCACTGCTGGGCACTGCAGGCGAGGGGAGAGGAGAGCTGAGAACCATACGAGGCTTCGCCAACACGAAGGGGAAACACCCATACAAGGGATCCCCGACCCCTGCGTCTTGACCCGGAGTGCAAGGACTCGGTCTTGCCAGGGCGATTGGAACCTGGGATCCCTTCTATTAAGTAGGCTGGCCGATTCCTGGCGCAGGTGCAGACAACTTACAGAGTTGCTTCAGATTTGGTTTGGATCCCTCTTTCCGGGAAAGCTCATGTCCCCCGAAGAAACGCGGTAGGATGAGTTCTACCCCTTTTCTCCTCTCCCTACTTCGTCCCGGTTTCCTCTTGCAATGATGGCCAATTCCCCTTTCCCGCTGCGCAGCCAAGTGGTTACCCAGGGAGTACAGCGCTCCCCCAACCGCGCCATGCTCAGGGCCGTAGGCTTTCGCGACGAAGACTTCGGCAAGCCCATTGTCGGCATTGCCAACGCCCACAGCACCATCACCCCCTGCAACATCGGGATCCAAACTCTGGCGGAGCGGGCAGAGGCGGCTCTGAAGGCAGCGGGCTGTATGCCCCAGGTGTTCGGCACCATCACCATCAGCGATGGCATTTCCATGGGCACGGAGGGGATGAAATACTCGCTGGTGTCGCGGGAAGTGATTGCCGATTCCATCGAGACGGTGGTCAACGGCCAGAGCATGGATGGCCTCTTGGCCATTGGCGGCTGCGACAAGAACATGCCGGGGGCGATGATCGCCATGGCCCGCCTCAATGTACCCTCGATCTTCGTCTACGGCGGCACCATCAAGCCGGGTCACTACAATGGCCGCGACCTCACCATCGTCAGCGCCTTTGAAGCGGTGGGGGAGTTCAGTGCCGGGCGCATCTCCGAGGAAGAGCTGCTGGCGGTGGAGCGCCATGCTTGTCCCGGTGCCGGATCCTGCGGCGGCATGTACACGGCCAACACCATGTCCAGCGCGTTTGAGGCTATGGGGATGAGCCTGCCCTACTCCTCCACCATGGCTGCAGAAGACGAAGAGAAAGCCGAAAGTGCAGCCCAATCGGCCAAGGTCTTGGCAGAGGCCATCAAAGCCAACATCCGCCCGCGAGATATCATCACCCGCAAAAGCATTGAAAATGCCATCTCGGTGATCATGGCCGTAGGGGGATCCACCAACGCCGTGCTCCACTTTCTGGCCATTGCCCATGCGGCAGAAGTGCCCCTCACCCTAGAGGATTTCGAGACCATTCGTGCTCGCGTGCCTGTCCTCTGCGATCTCAAGCCTTCAGGGCGGTTTGTGGCCACCGACCTGCACCGGGCCGGCGGGATCCCCCAGGTGATGAAAATGCTGCTCAACCACGGCCTGCTGCACGGGGACTGCCTCACCATCTCCGGCCAGACCATCGTCGAAGTCCTGCGGGATGTGCCGGACGAGCCTAGCCCGGATCAGGAGGTGATCCGTCCTTGGCACAGCCCCCTGTATCCCCAAGGGCACCTGGCCATCCTCAAGGGGAATCTGGCTCCCGAAGGAGCAGTAGCCAAGATTACCGGCGTCAAGAACCCGAAAATTACCGGGCCGGCGCGGGTCTTCGATTCAGAGGAGTCCTGCCTGCAGGCCATCCTCTCCGGCCAGATCCGAGCAGGGGATGTGGTGGTGATCCGCTACGAAGGCCCCAAAGGTGGCCCCGGCATGCGGGAGATGCTCTCGCCCACTTCGGCGATTATCGGCGCCGGCTTGGGGGATAGCGTTGGCCTGATCACCGATGGCCGCTTCTCCGGCGGCACCTACGGCATGGTAGTGGGCCATGTGGCTCCCGAAGCCTATGTGGGGGGCACGATTGCCCTGGTGGAAGAAGGGGATCTCATCACCATTGATGCCCCGGCTCGCCAGTTGCACTTGCATGTGAGCGAAGAAGAGCTGGCCCGCCGCCGCGCCCGCTGGTCTCCTCCTGAGCCTCGCTACAAACGGGGCACCCTAGCCAAGTACGCCAAGCTGGTCTCCAGCAGCAGCCTGGGGGCAGTGACGGATTTAAACCTGTGGGATTAATTTCCCTCACCCCCGGCTCGTCTCCCAGAGGGAGAATTGGTACTTGAGAGATAGCTCCAGATTCCTGACCCTGCAGGGATCAGCCTTGCTGGGTTAAGTGCAAGAAAGCGGCAGAGATGAAGGATCCCTGCCGCTGGGTTTTATGGGCTGACGGCCTCAGAGACAACTAGGTACCGATGATCCCGCCGTCATTTTTGGTGATCACCACCACCGCCGAGCGGGGGTAGAGATTGGGGTCGTAGTCTGGCCAGCGGGAATCGACCTTGCCGGCAGCAAAGTCGTCCTCGCTGGTGCTGGCGCCTGGGTGCTGCACGTTGATGAACATGGTGCGCTGATCGGGAGTGGTGACCACACCGGTGATCTCTTGCCCAATTGGCCCGGTCAAGAAGCGGCGAATTTCCCCTGTATCCGGATCGGCAGCCAACATTTGGTTGTTGCCAAAAGGCGCAAACTCCTCTTTGTTGAGATTGCTGTCGCTGGTGTCGGTCTGGATCCAGAGGCGACGGCTGGCATCGAACCACAGACCATCGGGAGAGTTGAAGATGTTGTCTTCATTGAGGGGCTGGCCCGATAGCTTGCGGCTATCTTCCGGCGGCCCGGCCAAGACAAAGAGATCCCACTCGAAACGGGTGGCTTGAGGCCGGTCGTTGGCTTCCTTCCAACGGATGATGTGACCCCACTTGTTTTTGGGACGGGGGTTGGCAGCGTTCACCTGGTCTTGTTCCCGACGGCTGTTGTTGGTCAGGGTGAAGTAGACCATGCGGGTTTGCGGATCCACCGCTCCCCACTCAGGCCGGTCCATTTTAGTAGCACCGACAAAATCCGCCGCCGTGCGGGTATTCACCAACACGTCTGCTTGGCTGGTGAAGCCGTTTTCCGGGGTTAGACCGTTTTTCCCAAACACCAGCGGCAGCCACTCCCCTGTGCCATCTTCGTTGAACTTGGCCACATACAAGGTGCCATTGTCCAACAGATGTCCACCCGCCGTTTCCTTGCGGTAGGGCTCGGCAGAGACGTACTTGTAGATGTACTCAAAGCGGGCATCGTCCCCCATATAGGCCACAATCGGCTGGCCTTCCACCGGCGGCTGAAACACCACGCCTTCGTGGGCGAAGCGGCCCAGAGCGGTGCGCTTCTTGGGAGTGCTGCTGGGATCAAAGGGATCGATCTCCACCACCCAGCCAAAAGTGTTGGGCTCATTGCGGTAGTCTTGGGTGGCATCCGCAGCGGTGGGGGTGGCATTGAAGCGGATGAACTCGTCTGCCTTGTTGCTGGCCAGCTCCCAGCCGTAGCGGGAAGTCTCGGTGCTTACGCCGTAGCGCTTGTGCTCCCGGGGCAGGTTGGGCTTTTGGTCGGGGCCTTCGCTGGTGTTGCTAAAGTAGCCCGCCCAGTTCTCCTCACAGGTGAGGTAGGTATTCCAGGGAGTGACGCCGTGGGCGCAGTTGTTCAAAGTACCCCGGGTCATTGTGCCTTCAGGGCTGAACTTGGTTTTCACGAAGTCGGATCCCCGCACTGGCCCTTGGATCTCCATGAGGGTAAGACCGGTGATGCGGCGGTTGAGGCGATCCCGCACCACTTCCCAACTGCCGTCTCCCTGCTGCTTGATGTGGACAATGCTCACCCCGTGGCCATTCAGCTCTTTCAGCACCTGATCGGGATCGCGGGTGCCGTCAGGATTGGTGGGATACAGGTCGGAATCCAGCTTCTGGCCCACAGCCGCAGCATGCATAAACCGAGGCTCAACGTACTCGTGGTTAAACACCAGCAAACCCTCGGTGGAGCTGCCCTGCCAGGGATCCTTCCCTTCGATGGGGAAGAAGTGCATGCCATCGTGGTGGCTGCCCACCTGCATTCCCTGCTCGGCACCGGTGTTTTCCAGCTTGAACTGTGGATAGGTGCCGGTGATGGGAGTACCCCAAGCCAGCAGCGGTCGGGCAGTGTAGCCTTCGGGCACCACCAGTTTGTCTTCCGCGCTCACAGGAATTGCCTTGAAGCCCAGCAAAGCACTGCCACTGGCGGCTTTTGCCGATTTGGAAGCACTGTTCAGCTAGAAATCGCAGGAGCCCCGCACTGTACCCGTAGGGTCACTGCCGGGAGGAATGCGCTTTGATGAAGTACAATGAACTTATGAGCCAAGTCCTGACCATATCCTGCAAGCTCAAGGTGTCCCCGTCGCAAGCCGCCAAATTGGACGCGACTTTGGAGGCTTTTGGCCAAGCCTTGAACTGGGTCAACCAGAACACGCCGGAGAAGATCGTTAACGCGGTCAAACTGCAATCCCTTTGCTACTACGAGATTCGAGCCCGGTTTGGCTTGTCCAGTAACTTGGCTCAACAGGTGTGCAGACGGGTAGCGGGTTCCCGCAAAGTGGCTAAGCAGAAAAAGCGTCCCGTCAAGGAGTTTAAGAGCGGCTTTGTTACCTACGACGCTCGCATCTTTTCGTTCCGTCAAAAAGACTGGACGGTGTCGCTGACCACGGTGGAAGGGAGAGAACGCTTTGAACTGGCCATTGGCAACTACCAGCGTGGGATGCTGGCTGGTTCCAACCCAAAAGCTGCCACGCTGATCAAGCGCAAAGATGGCTCCTACTACATCCAGATTTGCGTAGAGAAAAAGCCACCCAAGCAACAAGATACCGACAAGGTGATCGGGGTGGACTTTGGAAGGACAGATATTGCCCATACGTCAGAGGGGGACAACTGGAATGGACAGCAGTTGAACCGAATCCGAGACCACTACTCCCGGTTGAGGGCGGCACTCCAACGCAAAGCCAGTAAGGGCACACGCAGTTCGCGGCGCAGATGCAGAGAACTGTTGCAACGGCTGTCTGGCAAGGAGAGACGCTTTCAAGTGTGGGTCAATCATCGCATCTCCAAAGCTATTGTCTCCAGGGCAAAAGCCACAAACAGCGCTATTGCTCTGGAAGACCTGACAGGGATCCGGGAAAGGGTCAATCAACAGCCACGCAGCAAAACCGAGCGGCGTAGGACCAACAGTTGGGCGTTCTACCAACTACGTCAGTTTCTGGAGTACAAGGCGAGGGTTGCAGGGGTTTCTCTGATTCTTGTGCCGCCCGCCTACACGTCGCAGACCTGCCACAAGTGTTTGCATATCCATCCCGATCCTGCGCAATCCTATCGCAGTGGCAAGTCGTTCAAGTGTGGGCACTGTGGATGGGAAGGGGATGCGGATTTGAATGGTGCGAATGTGATTGCGCTCTTGGGGGCTGCCGTAAACCAGCCTAGAGGTCCGGGCTTGTTTTGTTCTCTGGTAGAGCAGAACAGGCTCAGGGCTACTGAAAGCCCGCTCCGTACCGCTTAGCGGTCGGAGCCGGGTAGTTTACCGCAGGCAAGCCAAAAAAGGTGGCCACCGCTGCAGCAATTCCCCCCTGCAACACTTGACACCGCTGCAAACGGCTCTCCAGGATGCTGCTGAAGGTGGGGTTGGGAGAGTGGTTACACATAGGCTCGTCCCCAGGACGAAGCTTAGGGCCATGCGAATGGATACTCACGTTGACTTCTCCTCTTGTCTTGACAAGTTTTGTTTAGAAACTTGACGAGTCTTATAAAAAGCACCCACTCCCTGCGCTAGTCTATCTGCGCATCAGAATTAGGCACTACAAAGTTGGTGACCCAGCGTTAAGAGGAGACCAAGGCTAGGTTAAGCCTTGCAGGTCTAAACAGTTTCTTTAGATTGAGGCGGCAGTTTCTTAACCGTTTGTTACGATGGGAAGAGGACTTGCCTGATGTCAAGTGAATCAATTGCTGAATCAACTGCGAATGAAGAAGTGGCCTGCAGTCCTTGAATAGCGATTCTTAGGATTCTTTTCGTAACCTAGAGAACAAATACACCCCATCTTGGTGGTACAGAAGCTGGAATTGAGTTTCCTTCTGTAAAGCTTCAATCAGGACACGGGAAAACTCTGGACTGCTGCGCCACCCCGGATGACGGGTGTTGAGCAACACATAATCAAAGGGATCCCACTGAGAGGGCGGGGATCCATTGAAGCGTCTCTCATCTGTAAAGTAGATTACAAGTCGATGGGTGAGGTGAGGGCTGATCTCATGGGTGGTGAGAACGCCCCCTTGGGTGGTGATCTGGGCAAGAGCCTGTCGGGTTGCCTGCCAAGTGTCCAGGGAGCTGAGATAAATCGAGCCGAAAAAGGTGTATTTCCCCAAGGCCAAAAAGGCCAGCGAAGACCAGATCAGGGGCAGTTTTCCATCTTTTATAAAATGGCTCTGGAAGAGGTGATTTTTCACATTCTCGATGACAGCTAAGAACAAGAAAGGAACGATAGGCAAAGCGTACTGATGCACCAGATCTCGATAGGCGGGGTTGCTGGAGAGTATATTCAAACCCAGGGTAGGCAGGGCAGGGATCCAGGGATCCCAGTGTCCCCAAGAGAGGCCCCAAGCCAAAGGCGCAACCAATAAAAATCCATAAAACAGGGTGTCCAGAGAGAAGACTTTGCTCAAAACCAGCATCGGTCTCAAGATTAAACCTTGAACAATTTCCGCAACAGAATTCCCTAGATAGTCGTAATGAGAAACGGCTGCCGGCTCGCTGCCGCTGAAGTGAGGAATGACCCCAAAAGTGGCTATCCCAAACCAAGCTGATCCTGCTGCAATTGCCGTCCAGCCGCCCACTTGGCAGCGCCATTGCCAGCGTTCTTGAATTCGTCCTCTTTCCCAAAGCAACAGCCAGGCTCCCAGGGCGACAACATTGAGAGACAACACTGCTTTACAGCCGAGGATGCCGCTCAAACAGAGAAGGAACCCCCACAATTTTCCAGAGCGAATGCAGAGCACAGCCGCCAAGAAAAGGGGAACGGCCAAAACCTCTGGATGAAAATCAAAAAGGTTGGCGTTAAAAATGGCCGGATAGAGAAGATAGGCCCCGGCAATCACCATTGCTTGGCCGGGATCGACCTTGGCCTGAAGTGCAAGGTGATAAATGGCCGATGCCCCCAACGTTAACGCCAGAGATTGGAGTCCAAATAGCCAATAGACCGAGGGGACAATGCGGTACAAAAAGCTGATGGGATAGAGAATAAAGGCTGCGTGGTCTCCCAAGATGTGGATCCCTCGAATGGTCGAAAACGGAACCTCTCCCCGACTGATTAGATAGATGGATTGGTCGAAGATGCCAAGATCATATCCTCCAGACTGAAACAGGTGATGCCGGACAACACTACAGCCAAAGAGAATGAGGAAATTAAAAATCATGATTGCCAGCAGAAGTGGAGGCAGAGGACGATCCTTCATAAGAACTAGGGCTTTTGATTTATAGATCTTGGCAAGGTAACTTTATCGCTTTTCTCAGCCTTGCGTGACATCCTAGATCCTAGCGAGATCTGGATTCGGCAGAGGCTCCGCCGCAATTCCGGACATTTCTCTTTCCTCGGGAGTATGAGGAATGGCTCAAGCTTGTTGGAGATAACGATACAGATGAGTTAGGACTGGTTACGACAAGAGGGTGTGATTTGGCCCAAGATGGCAGCATGTCTTGCCCCAGTTGCTTCCGGTAAATTGTTGGTCTTACCTTGCCAGGTTTTATAGGCCAATACCGCAAAGGCAAGGGCCTCTTTGGCCTTAGAAGGGATCCCCACTTGGTCGGAAGTCAACAGGGTTGTGGTCGGCAGTTGCTCCTGCAGCAGTTGCATGAGAACAGGGTTTTGGGTGCCGCCACCGCTGAGAATAACTTGATCTGGGGTCGCGGGCAAAAAGTCCCTATAGGCTTGGGCAATGGAGCAGGCCGTAAACCCTGTGAGGGTGGCAATACAGTCGTGAGCAGATATAAATTGGGTCCAAATTTGCTCCAAATAAAGGGATCCAAAATACTCCCGACCAGTGGTTTTGGGCGGTGCCTTTTGAAAATAGGGATCCCGCATCCATTCTGCAACTTTTTCCCAGTGGACTTGGCCTTGGGCAGCCCATTTTCCATCGCGATCAAAGGCTTGTTGTCCTTGGCTGGCCCGCATCACTGCCAGATCGATCAAAATGTTGCCGGGGCCAGTGTCGAAGGCCAAGGGGGATCCCCCACTGTAGAGGCTGGGGAGATAGGTAAGGTTGGCAATGCCGCCGATGTTCTGGGCCACACGATGAAGGTGGGGATGCCTCAACAGCAGCCAGTCCACAAAAGCTACCAAAGGTGCGCCTTGACCTCCTGCCGCCATGTCCCGCGCCCGAAAATTGCTCACCACCGGGATCCCGGTCAGCTCGGCAATCACCGCAGCTTCACCGATTTGCAAAGTCGAAGCTTCTGGCCCACCGGGGTTATGCCAAAGGGTTTGACCATGGCTGCCGATGAGATCGATCTGTTGGGGGGTGAGATGGGCCGCCTGGATCCCTTGCAAGGCCGCTGCCGCAAAAGCTCGACCCAAGCGAAAGTTCAAGGTGCAGATGTGATCTACCGTGCCGGTTTTGGGATCCGCAGCCCGCAAAATCTCCGCCCGCAGCGTCCGGGAATAGGGGATTGTTTGGAAATGTATCAACTCCCACTGTAGGGAATCGTCGCCCTCGATGCGGACGATGGCTACATCGATCCCGTCTACAGAGGTGCCCGACATTAGGCCGACGACGATCATCTTGCTGGGGGCTCGCACCAGAGGCTTGAGAAGGTCTAAAGTTTTGCCCTCTTTCTCCCCTCCCCTTTTTAAGATACAGGCAGGGTATCCGGAGCTACCGCGTGGAGAGGATGAGTGAAGCCATCCGCTACGACCTTCTGTTGGTGGGGGGGAGTTCCTCCAACTTGATCTTGGCCCATCGCCTTTTGGATTTGGCCAAGCTATCCGGGCTAAGAATCTCCGTCGCCATTTTGGAAAAAGCCCGCCAATTCGGCGGTCACATCGTCAGTGGCGCCATCTGCAATCCCCAGGTGATCGCCAAGCTCTTCCCCGATTTTGAAAGCCAAGGATTTCCCCATGAAGGGCGGGTGGAAGCCAATCATCTGAGCGTGCTGGGATCCCAACAGCGCTGGGATCTGCCGGAAGCGGTGATCCCACCCGGATTTCGCAAGCAGGGGCAGTTCATTCTCACCCTCAGCCACGTGATCCGCTGGCTGGCCGAAACCCTGCAGGAAAAAGCCAAAGGGATCCCAAATGTTACCCTCGATGTGTTCCCCGGCTTTGCCGCCCATGAAATCCTCTACGAGGGGGAGCGGGTGATCGGGGTACGGGCAAGCGATTCTGGCCAAGTGTACGAAGACTGTATCTTTGCCGAACTCACCTGCTTTGGCGACAAAGGCTTCATTTCCAAAGATCTCATCGAGAAGTTTCAACTGCGCCCCAACCCGCAATTGTGGTCGGTGGGGGTCAAAGAGGTGTGGCAGATCCCCCAGTCCCTGCAGGGGCAGGTGTGGCATACCTTGGGCTACCCGGTTTTGGATGGCAGCTTCAGCGGGGGCTTTGTCTATGGCCTCAAAGACAATCGCCTGGCCTTAGGTCTGATCATCGGCCTAGACAGCAAGAACCCCAACCTTAACCCCCAGCAGCGTCTGCAGGAGTTCAAAGCTCACCCCTGGATCCAGTCCCTGATTGCCGGCGGCAAGTTGCTCAAGTACGGGGCTGCCGTGATTCCCGAAGGGGGCTACCACAGCCTGCCCACCCGGTTTGGCGTTGAGGGAGCCCTGCTGTTGGGGGATGCGCTGGGGGTGTTGGATGTGGGCAGCTTGGCCGGGGTGGATAATGCCATGGAAACCGGCTATCTGGCGGCGGGCCTCATTCACGATGGCTTCTTGAAAGGGGATCTGCGCATCCAGGCCGACTACCAAAGGGCGGTGATGGAAAGTGCGGTGGGGCAAAACCTCTACCGCAGTCGCTATTTCCGCGAGGCTTTTCTGGAGAACTCCCGCTTGCTGGAAGAATACTTGCCTCAGGTGTGCCGCAGCGTCGATGCCGGCCATCCCTGGCTGGGATCCCTGCGCTGGGGTTTACAGGATCCCGTTCGCCGCGGACGAGAAACTCTGCGCGCCTACACCCTGCTCACCGGGCGGGTCAGCCCCAGCGAGCCACCCCCGCGAGGCTATGTGGCCCCCCACGCTGCCATTCAAGCGGATTTTGTGGCCCCCACAACCTTGGCTCCCCAGGAATTGGCCTCTCGACCGGGCTATTTCTCGCGGCCCGATGCGGTTTTTTTCGCGGATCCCCGCTACCCCGAGGGTAACCGTCACATCCTGGAGTTCGACGCCGAAACCTGCCGCCGGTGTATCGCCACCTACGACAAGCTGAATCGCCCCACCCCCTGCGTGGCCGACTGCACAGCAGAGGTACACCACATCCGCGACCAAAATGGCATCCGCTCCCATGCCATGTCTTTGGAAAACTGCATCCAGTGCCGCACCTGCGAGATCATCTGTCCCCACTTAAACTTGCGGGTCAACCCCAGCTACGAAGGATCCGGGCCGGATTTCTATGGGCTGTAGCCGTTGCTGAGGTTAACTCAGTTCGCTGCAGCTCGCCTGATCCTGGGGGTCTAGCAACTGAGGTGAATGGATCTGGCCATCTTGGCCGGCGATCCCAGGGATCCAAGCAACCTAGGAAATTGGCTAGGTTGAGTTACGGCTTGTTGAGGATCTTTTGTCGGTGAGCGATTCTTTGGATGTCCAGGCTCCTCTGCCCGCTATCTTGGCCGATCTGCAAAAAGCCCTGGGATCCCTGGGGTTGGGTTATCTCCAGGTACAAGCGCGGCTTTCCGGCCACCGCCTGTTGCTGCGCCTAGAGGGGGATCCCTTGCCTGAGCCGGATGCTTTGCTGGGGAGCCTCTCGCCGGCCTTGGAGCAAATGGCGCTGACCCACAGGCAGCGTCAGGTGGAGCTGTTTGGCTTTCTGGCCAATGAAGGGATCCCGGAATGGCACCGCGAGTGGCGCTATCAGCCCCAGCCCAACCCCAACAGCCCTCTGTATCGCGCTCAGCGGGGGGATGGGGTAGCCATCCAGCAGGTACTGAATTACCTGTTGCGTCCGGAAGGGATCCAAGCACGGGTTCATTTCCATCCCAAGCTGGGCCTCTTGCAGGTGAACTTGCAGGCGGCAGAAGCTCCGGATCCGGCTTGGGCTAAGGATTTTCTGCGGCGAGCCTTGACCCGTCTGGAATGGACTTTTTTGCAACGGCTGCGGCTTTCCGGGCAAAAACTGGGCTCCTTTTTCCCGGCCTGGAGCCAAGAGTTCGATCTCAAACAGCCCGCCTTTTGGCAGTCCCCCCAAGTGCCCTTGACCGGGCGATCCCCCATCTCAGAGAGAGAAATCTCTCCGCTGGATAAGCCGCCACCCCCTTCTCCTGCCTCCCAGACTGAATCTCCGGGTGTCAGTTGACGGAGGAGATAGTAAGTAGCCGAGCGTTTGCAGCCGCTGGCTGAGCGTATTCTGAAGGACAGTGCTCGTTGGGGTTGGCCATGCGGGTTGTTTTTTTCGGCACGCCAGAGTTTGCCCTGCCTTCGCTGCAGATCCTGTTGCAGCCGCAGTCTCCCTTTGAAGTGGTGGGATTGGTCTGTCAGCCGGATCGGCCCCAGGGACGGGGACAAAAGGTGCTTCCCCCCCCTACCAAGGTTCTCGCCCAGGCCCACGGGATCCCTGTGTGGCAGCCTGTCCGCCTGCGGCGGGATCCCCAAGTGCTGGCGGCTCTGGAGGCGCTGGCTGCCGATGTGTTTGTGGTGGTGGCCTACGGCCAGATCTTGCCCCTGACGGTGTTGCAGATGCCCAAGCTGGGCTGTGTGAATGTGCATGGATCCCTGTTGCCGGCCTATCGTGGCGCTGCCCCCATCCAGTGGGCTATTGCCAACGGCGAAACCGAGACCGGCGTAACCACGATGCTCATGGATGAGGGAATGGATACAGGAGCCATCCTGCTCCAGACCAAGCTACCCATTGGGCCAGAGCAAACCAGCCTAGAATTGGCACCCCAACTGGCTCAACTGGGGGCAGAACTCTTGGTGGAAACGCTCTTGAAATTGGAGAAAGGGGAACTCACCCCTATTCCTCAGGATGGATCCCGGGCTACTTATGCTCCTCTGTTGAAGAAGCCAGATTTTCATCTGGATTGGCAGCGCTCGGCTCAAGCTTTGCACAATCAAATTCGCGCCTTTTCCCCCAACTGTTTCACCGGTATAGAGGGACAGCGGATAAAGATTGTCCGCTCCGCCTCTCCCCAACTGCACTCGCCACCCCCTGAAATCCCCCAGGGCAGTCCCGGAGAAGTGGTGGGGTTGGCCAGAGGAGAAGGGATCTACGTAGCCACAGGAGAGGGATCCCTGTTGATTCGACGGGCGCAACTGCCCGGCAGAAAAGAACAATCGGCTTGGGACTTGGTCAATGGCAGCCAGCTCAAGGTGGGGATGCGTTTTGAGCCACTCCCGGATGCTTGAGAGCCATACAGGGATCCCTTGGGCGCGGCCAACCCAAAGACGGCGAACCTGTCCGTTGCCTTGATTCTACTCTCTCTCTCTGGGAGAAAGGCTGGGGGTGAAGACTACTCCGGCTGGGGAAACTCCTGCCAAAGGTTGGTGCGCTGGCGCAAGCTGAGGAACTGTCCGCCGCCGAGGATAAGGTGATCCAAGACCGGGATCTGTAGCAGTTGCCCCGCTTGCAAGAGTTGCCGGGTGAGGGCAAGGTCTTCTGGGCTGGGATCCAAGCTGCCGGAAGGGTGGTTGTGGGCCACCAGGATGCGGCTGGCTCCTTGCTTGATGGCGCTGCGGAAGGTTTCCCGCGGATGGGTGAGGGTTTCGGTGGCTGTCCCCCGGGTTACGATCTGCTGGCCAATGAGGCGGTGCTTGATATCTAGGTGCAAAACGGCAAAATGCTCCTGGGTCTCCCACATCAGGTCGCCGCTCAGGGCCATGGCTGCCTGTTCCGGCGACTCGATCACCGTGCGTTCTGGCGGGCGACCCAAAAACACCCGTCGCCCCAGCTCGATGGCGGCCAACACCGTTGCTGCCTTGGCCGGGCCAATGCCTTCAATTTGCAGCAGCTCCCCTGCCTCCACCTGGCGCAGTTGGGCCAAGGGATCCCCTTGGGCTTCCAATTTTTTCAGGAGCAACTGGGCGAGGCCGACTGCCGAGAGCTTGCCTGGCCCCTGGCCAGTGTTGAGCAAGATGGCCAGCAGCTCGGCGTGGGAGAGGTGCCTTGCCCCTTGGCTGAGCAGCCGCTCGCGGGGACGATCTTGGGCAGGAATATCGCTGATGCGCAGCACGTACTGGCTCATCTGGGGCCTAGGGAGGAGAAGAGGTTTTTTTCAACAGCCAAAAGGGACTGCGGCGCTCGACGACCCGCCAAGATCCCAGAATGGCTGCCTGTTCGCCCTCGGGAGCTGTAAGTTCAGCTACAAAGGGATCCCAGGTAACCAGGTAGTCGGGCGCCTGCCCCTGGGCTTGCCAGTCGGCCAGCTTTTCTGGGCTGGCGGCGTAGGGAACCTGCAGCGGGCCATAAAAATAGGGTACAAAAGAGCGAAAGCCGTACAGGCCCACCGTTCCAGAGAGAGCCGGCTGGGCGTTGTTTTCGGAAGTGGCAAACTGCCGGAAAAAGTGGACGGCTCCTCCCTGGGTGTGTTGCAGCAGGCGGGGGAAGACCCAGCACCAGGCCAGTTGGGCGCTCAGTCCCGTGGCCAAGAGCAAAACTGTCCAGCCCCAAGCCCGCCGCCGTCCTCGACTCCAAAGGAGAATTCCCAGCAGCAGGATCGCGGCGGGGACGTAGGTCAACACCGGCCACTCCACCTCAGCCTGCAGGTATCCCAGCACCAAGCTGCTGGAAAAGTCGTCAGGGATGCCGGCAAAGACCCATGCTTGGACTAGCCCAGCGGGGTCCTGGGATCCCAGCCAGGGCAGCAACAGCCACAGGGCCAGCCAAAACAAGCCGCTCAGCAGGATCCAGGCACTTTCCCAAAAACTGGGCCCTCTTTTCTCAGCAACCAGGCGCTGCAAGCGCAGGGCAGCAAAGTAGGCCCCAATGGGGTACAGCAGCGAGGTGTAGTGAACCAGCTTGGTTTGCACCAGCAGCGAAAACAGGGCCAGCACCACCCCAAAAGCCACCAACAGCAGAGATTCTGCCCGCCGAGTCAAATCCACCGAGCCCACGCTCCTGGGGATGGGCTGCAGGATCTCGGCCAAAGCCAAAGAACCCCAGGGAAAGCACCCCAAGGCAAAGGCCAACAGATGAAAATAAACCGGGCCGGGATGCCCATCTGAGCTGGTGAGGATGCGCCATTGGTAGCGCCCAAACTCTTCCACCCATTCTGGCCCCCGTTGCACCCCTTCCAGCGCCAGCCAAGTGAGGGGAACAGCCACAGCTAGGCTGAGGAAAACCAGGCTCTCCCCCCATCGAAGGGGAGGATCCCGTTGCCAGAGCTTGTAGAGGATCCAGATAGCCAGGGGCAACACCAGCCCCACCGGCCCTTTGGCCAACACTGCCAAGCCCAGGGCCAGCGCCCCCACCGCTCTCCACCTGCGTCCAGAGTACCCGGCCCGCCAGGCCTCCTCGGCGGCCCAAAGGGATCCCAGACCCACCCCCATCCCCAGATTCAACAGCGGGTCGATGAGGCCGGTTTTGTAAAAAAACAAGGGCAGGTAGCCTGTCAGCAGCAAGATCCCCCATAGGCAGCCGAACCCCATCCCGCCCAGACAGGATCCCCACCCCACCAGCAGCGCCACCGTGATCCCGCCAGCAAAAGCATTGGGCAAGCGCGCTGCCCCTTCGTTCATCCCCAAAACAGCCATGGACAGGGCCTGCAGCCAAAAAAACAGGGGCGGCTTTTCAAAAAAGGGCTCCCCGTTGATCGCCAACGAGAGCGGATCCCCGCTGGCCAGCATCTGCCGCGCCGAGCTGGCGTAGATCAGCTCATCCCAGTCGAACAGATAGGGGATCCCCTGCCCCCATAGGAGCCATAGCCCGGCCAAAAAACCCATCCCCAAGGCCCATCCCAGGGATCCTTTGAAAGGCAAGCAGGCCGGGAACCTAAGCATGGAAGGCCGCCCATCGTTCCACCCGGCCCACATTTTGAGGCGACCGCATCAGCCGCAGCAACTGGGCTGCCAGAGCGGATCCCTCCATCTCCGCCGGAATTTCCACCCCACACCAACGGCTGGAGCTACCCTGCAGGGCAGCTATCCACTCCGGGGCAAGGGATCCCCGCGCCACCCCGATCAATTGCGGCAGAGGCTCCCGACGATACAGCCCAATCCAGCGCAAGCCCAGTTGAAAAGGCCCCGGTCGGAAACGGGGGTTCAAGCGGCCATCCGCCTCAAACTTGCTCAACATCACCTGCAGAGAGCAGATCTGGCGAGTATTGAGCGCAGGAGCCGAAGGCACAAGGCGGGCGCGGAACGTGGCAACCATCTCCGCAAAGGGGATCTGAACGGTCTGCTCTTCTCCCGGCGCAGTGTCGAACGCATAGCCGTAGGCGGGGCTGTCCCAGCCGCCTTGATCCCGCAGTAAGACCTTATACCGCTGCCCATCCCCTCGCAGGCGCAGCTCCAGACCGGCAAACTCCGATAAGTCCAGCGGCGGCTGCCAATTGCGGGTGCGCGTGGAAACAAACCCCCCAAAGTTGGCCGTGGAAACTTGCCCTGTAAACAGAAGCTGCCCCTCCCCCCACTGCAACTGGCTTTGGCTCACCCCTCCCATGACCACATCGTCCAAAATGCCCCAAAACCGGTTCAGATCTGGGTTGGGCCGGCGAAAGTCGAACAGCATTCGCTCCGTTTGCCCACTGCTGCGCAATTGCTCCAGATAAGCCTTGGCTGTTGGCGGATCCTCCAAACCCAGGATCACCGTTGCCGTCGCCCAATCTGGTGTCTGGCTCACCTCCACGCCCTGCTGCCGCAGCGCCTCCGCCAACCCGTCAGGCAAACCTTCCCCCACTACCCCCACCTGGATAGGAGCCGACTCGGCAAGAGAAGGTGGCACACAATCATCCTCCACGGCCTGGAACCCATTCTGAACCCAACGCCACACCTCCGCCAAAGGCAGGGCCTCATAGTAGGTGAGTGTGTTCCAGAACCGCCCCAGATCCCAAGGCATGAGTCTACCTCGTCTCTTCAGCTAGAAGCCGCAGGAGCCCCGCCTTCTGCCCGCAGGTCGAGGGCCGGGAAGAATCCGAGGAAAATACAATAATCAATATCAATACAATACAATACAATACAATACAATAATAATAACAAGGCCATGACCCAAGTCCTGACCGTTTCCTGCAAGCTCAAGGTGTCTGAGTCGCAAGCCGCAAAATTGGATGCGACCTTGGATGCTTTCCTCCAGGCGTTGAACTGGGTAACCAAAACA
>NZ_JBSSCV010000036.1:0-22588 GCF_054060065.1 Thermostichus sp. MS-CIW-37
CTTCTGCCATTTGTTTTCATCTAAAAAAACCAACTTCATCCTCTTTCCTCTATAAATTATTCTCTCTATCCTAACATAAGATCAACACGACCTAGCCATTTTCGAACTATTGAATGACTTGTCTCATGTAATTTCCCCAAGTTTGAGCAGCTATGCTGCTGCTTCCTCGTGTTGGGCTGGAGTCATCATTGCCCAACCAAACGCCGGTCACCAGGGGAGGGTTGGGCGTGTAGCCGATAAAGAGCAGATCCTTGTTGGCGGTGGTGGTGCCGGTTTTACCGGCTTCTCCAATGCCGAGCCGGGCAGCAGTGCCGGTGCCGGAGCTGATCACCCCTTGCAGTACGGTTGTCATCTGTTGGGCGACGGTTTCTGGCAGGACAAGTCGCTGAGAACGGGGATCCTCCCGACCAGGGTAAATCTCGCGGCAGGTGCGAAAGTCGTTGGGGTTGGCGCAATCGCTGCTATCCAAGATGCGGCGGATGGTGTGGGGCCTTGACCAAAGGCCACGATTGGCAAAAGGAGTGAAGGCTGCTGTCAACTCCAGCAAGTTCACCTCCATGGTGCCGATCACCATGGAAGGATAGGGTTGCAACGGCGATTGGATGCCCATTTGCCGGGCCGTCGCCACCACTTGCTCTAGACCTACTTGTTGGGCCAACCGCAGGGCAATCACGTTTTCGGAGAGGATCAGGCCGCGGGCCAAATCCATAGGGGCCGCTCCCGAGCGACAGCCGCGAAAGGTGAGGTTGCCCCAGGTGAGGGGCTCGCACGACAACACTTGGGAGAGAGGGATCCCCTGGGTGAGGGCAGCCGCATAGGTGAACACTTTGAAGGTGGAGCCCGGCTGCCTTTGAGCTTGGGTAGCCCGGTTGAAGGGGCTGGCGTTGTAGTCGATCCCGCCCACCAAAGCCAGCACTTCGCCGTTGCGGCTGTCGAGACTGACCAAAGCGCCTTGGCTGAAGCCCAAGCGGGATCCCGACTCGCGCACAGTTTGGGCCAGGACTTGCTCTGCCAAACGCTGGTAGGGCAGATGCACCGTGGTTTCGATGATGAAGTTGCCCTCTGCCGAGAGGTCTTGGCCCAAGAGCTGCCGCAGCTCCTGGAAGACGGCACTGTAAAAGTAGGGAGCAACTGTCGAGGTTTGGGAGCGCAAATTGGGGTTGAGGGTGAGGCGACTGCGCCGGGCCCGCCGAATCTCCTCTTCGGGGAAGACTTTCAGCTCGCTCAGGCGATCCAACACCCGATCCCGGCCCCGAACGGCGGCATCATAGTTGGCGACAGGGTTAAAGGCATTGGGCGCGGGCAAAATGGCCGCCAGAGTCGCAGCTTCGGAAAGGCTGAGCTGGCGGCTTGGGATCCCGAAATAGAACTGGGCGGCAGTCTCAAAGCCGTAGATGCCGTTGCCCAGGTAAACATTGTTGAGGTAGAGAGCGAGGATTTCGTCTTTGCTGTAGCGCTGTTCCAGCTTCAGGGCGGCGACGGCCTCCCGCAGCTTGCGCCCGAAGGTATTGCCTGAGCCGGTGTAGTCCCGCAGAACGGTGCGGGCCAGTTGTTGGCTGATGGAGCTGCCCCCCTGCTGCACTTCCCCCGAGCGCAGGTTCACCCAAAAGGCGCGGGCAATGCCCAGCAGATCCACCCCAAAGTGGGAGTAAAAGCGGTGATCTTCAGCGGCGACCACCACCTTGGGCAGAATTGGCCCAAAAGCTTCCAGGTCGGGCAGCTCCCGGTAGGTGTCCCCCTGATGGCGGCGCAGCTCCGTCTGCTGATCCCCGGCCAGGACGATCAGGGGGTTGCGATCTGCGGAGAGGGGTGGCTCCACTGAGAACTTGCTCCACTCATGGCCGATCCAAATCCTCGCCCCCAGCCCCAAGACCACCATCAGGATGAGGCAGCCGCGCACCCCATACACCTGTAGTGGGGGTGGATCCAGCACTTGAATCCAGACGCTCTCCGGATCCCGAGGCGGGCCAAGGCTCAGTTGCTGGCCATGCCGCAAGATCACCCGGCGCACCCGCTCGGCGCCACCGAAGGGTTTGAGGCGGAAAACGCCGTTGGTCGAGTCTTGATCTTCTAGCTGGTAGCGACCGGCATTCCACCCCAGCCAGTAGAGAATAGGGGGCAACGGGATCCGCCAACCCAGACCGGGCAGGCGCCAATCCGGGCGGGGACGGATGTGGGCGTGGAGATGGCTCACCGCGGGGGCAGGGATGCGAATGGTGGCCACCGTCTGGCTGCGACCGAGAATGTCGGATCCCTTCAGGGCAACCACCTGGGGGGGCTCTCCTGGGCAGGTAATCCGCAGGCGCACCGGGCGCTTGGGGGGAGGAGGTTCGGGGGGTTTGAGGAGAGCTGTAGGCCCGACAGGGAAAGGCCTCGCCAGAGTTTTGAAGAGGCGAGCGACGGTGCTCAACAGCGGCTTTTTGTCTTCAGAAGCAGACATGGCTCAGTCCCCCCGCAATTCGCGCGCACGGTGCAGCAGCTCCTGCATGGTCTGGCCGGGACGAGGGCCGCCTGCTGCTGAATTGAGGTTACGGGCCTTGGGAGGCCGGGCAACGGGGGCAGCCGGGGGTAGGGTAGGAAAGGAGGGGGAAGGTGGTGGAGCACCGCTGGGCAGCGCGGGATCCCAGAGGGCCATGTAAAGATGGCCTTGGGCGTTGCGTTCGATCCTGCCGGCCCAGGGGCCAACGCGGAATTGCACTCGCCCGGAACGTCCCTCGCGCACAGCCTGCAGTTCTCGCTGCAGTTGAGCAGGCAAGGGGGCTTGCAGCATATCCTCCAAGAGTCCTTCCACTTGAGGGGTGGGTACGCCATCGGTGACGGTGGCTTCGGTTTGCCGCAGGGCCAGGCTGGATTCGTCGTAGGTGAGGCCCAAGTCCACCCCGCCAAAGCGGTACAGGTCGTACACGGTATTGGGCCAAGCGCCCTGCCCCTGCTGGTTGGGGGATCCCAGGCTGGCCCGTACCGTCTCGCGGGAAGTCTCCAGGGGAAAGGCGCGAAACACCGGCTCGCTCCGGGTGTAGGGTTCCAGCTCCGGCGCGGGATCCCGCCGTTTGCTCCGCTCTGAAGCCAAAACAAGGAACTCAGGGATCCCCTCCAGCGGCGGCTCCTCGCTCGAACCACTCTCCTCAGACAGGGGATGGGCATTCTCTGGGGCAATGGGATCTTCCACTGCCGGACGAGATCCTGGCCCGGAAACACGGGGGGCCGAGGGGCGCTGCAGCAACTGTCCCCATTGCCAACTCACCAAAACCCAGCCCAGCAGCCCGCCCATCAGAAAGGGAATCAGGCGCACCCAAAGCAGGGATCCCCCGTTCTCGACCTCCGTGGCCGCCGTCAGGGGCCTGAGCCGCAGAGTACCGGCTGTAACCAAGGACGGCGCAGCGGCAGGGAGACCTCCAGAAAGTGGGCCAGAGGCAGCCTCTTCCGACGAGGCGACTGGGACCTGAGGGGCAATAGATCCCTGTGCTCTGGCTTGAATGTGCTCCAGCTCCGCCAACACATTGGCCACCGACTGCGGGCGGGCGGCAGGATCTTTGGCCAGGCAACCGAGGATCAAGTCAGACAAACCGGCGGGCAGCGGAAACTTCAGTCCCCAGTCTTCTAGAGGGATGGGCCGGTGCTTGTGGTGGGCCTGGTACCAGCCCGGGAAAGATTCGGTGGTGGGCTTGAGGGGCATCTGGCCAGACACCATCTGGTACAGCATGATCCCGAAGCTGTAGATGTCGGAACGGGCATCCAGCGGCAACCCTTCCAGCTGTTCCGGGGAAGAATAGGCCAGCGTTCCCAGGTAGGCATGGGTAAAGCTCAAAGATTCATGGCTGTTGAGCAGCTTGGCAATGCCGAAATCCACCAGCTTCGCCAGTTCCCCAAAACTGCTATCAGGCACTACAATCACGTTGGCCGGCTTCAAATCGCGGTGGATCACCTGCACCCTTTGCCCTTCCATGAGGATCCCCTCGTGGGCCGCCTTTAACCCCAGGCCAATTTGGCGGGCCAGCCGGAAGAAGCGCTCCAAAGGCAAAGCCCCTGCGGCCAGAATATCCTTGAGGGTTTGGCCGTTCAGGTATTCCATCACATAGAAAGGCACCTCATCGGGGGTAAGGCCATAGTCATTGACTTTGACAATGTGCAGGCTTTTTTGGCCCAAAGCCGCGCAGGCTTTCGCTTCCCGTTCAAAGCGCAGGCGGGTGCGCCGATCCATTGCCGGCTGGGAGAGCAGCTTGACGGCCACTTCCACCCCACCAAAGAGCAAATCTTGAGCCAAATAGACTCGCCCCATGCCCCCCTGTCCCAGCAGATGTACAAGTCGATAACGCTGAGCCAAGAGGCGACCCAAAAAGGGATCCGACGCAGTAAACATAGGGAATCGCGGCGGTACAGAGAACAGGTTTGCAAGCCTCGCGAAGGGATCCGGCAGGAGCGGGCTACCTCTACCATAAGCACTGGAGCCGTTATAGGCCATGCTCGCCGCCGTCAATTCGATTGCCCTTGATGTCTTTGCCAATTGTTTACCACCCCGACTACAGTGCCCCCCTGCCGCCGGGCCATCGCTTTCCCATGCCGAAATTTCGCCTCTTGCAAGAGCTGCTGCTGCGGGAAGGGGTGATCCGCCCCCAGCAAGTGCACCACCCTGAGCTGCCCCCTCTCGCCTGGATTGAGTCGGTACATACCCCTGAGTACGTCAGGGCCTACTGTGAGGGATCCCTGGAAGCCAAATTGCAGCGGCGTATCGGCCTGCCCTGGAGCCCAGAGCTGGTGCAGCGCACCTGTCGAGCGGTGGGGGGTACCGTCTTGACCGCCCAATTGGCCCTGCGCCACGGCCTGGCCTGCAACACCGCCGGCGGCACCCACCATGCCTTTCCCGGCTACGGCTCTGGGTTTTGCATCTTCAACGACCTGGCCATTGCCGCCCAAGTCTTGCTGCAGCAAGGGCTGGTGCAAAGGCTCTTGATCGTGGATTTGGATGTCCACCAGGGAGATGGCACTGCTTGGATCTTTCGCTCCGAGCCGCGGGTGTTCACCTTTTCCATGCACTGCGAGGCCAACTTCCCCGCCACCAAGCAGCAGAGCGACCTGGACGTGGCCCTGCCGGTAGGCATGGAAGATGAAGCCTATCTCCAGACCTTGGCCGACCACTTGCCCGATCTGTTAGCTCAGGTGCGCCCTGACCTGGTGCTCTACGATGCCGGTGTGGATCCCCACGAAGAAGACCTCTTGGGCAAGCTGGCCCTTAGCGACCAGGGCCTGTTTCGGCGGGACATGCAAGTGCTGAACACTTGTCTAAAGCAGGGCTATCCTGTCGCCTGCGTCATCGGCGGCGGCTACGGCAAAGACCTCAACCGCCTCGTGTATCGCCACTCCCTGCTGCACCGAGCGGCCAGCGAAGTGTACCGCCAATACCGTCTTTAGCCGGGCGCAAACTAGGCGTATTCGGCAATCACTACTGTGATGTTGTCTCGCCCGCCCCGCTCTTTGGCCGCCTCGATGAGCTTTAGGGGAAGTTGCTCCAAATCTTCCACCTGCAGGCAATACTCGATGATCACTTCGTCGTCCAGCTCCTCAGTTAGGCCGTCGCTACACAACAACAGGCGATCCCCTGGGTAAACTGTAATCGGCTGCACAGAAGGTGGACCCGCATCGGGTCGGCCCAGGCAGCGCTCGAGAATATGTCGCCAAGGGTGAATCCGGGCCTGCTCATAGGTCAGCTCCCCCAGTCGAATGGAGCGGGCCACTAAGGTGTGATCCTCGGTCATTCGCTGCATTTCGGATCCCCGTAGGCGATAGAGGCGAGAATCGCCAATGTGAGCACTCCAGCAGTTGCCCTTGGGATCCACCATGGCCACCACCACCGTAGTGCCCATGTCTGCCCGCTCTGGATTTTCCCGCTGATCCTTGAGGATGGCACTGTTGGCTGCTTCTACGGCTTCGCTGAGCAACCGGGGTGCCGGCACGTTTTTCCAGCCTCGATCCAGATATTCTCGGATGGTCTCGACGGCCAACAGGCTGGCTGTAGCCCCAGCAGCATGTCCTCCCATACCATCGGCAACAATAAAATAGCGCCCCTCTGGATCGCAGTAGTAGGCATCCTGATTGCTGCTGCGGATCTTGCCGGGATCCGTAGCGCAGGCATATCGTCGCATCACATCAATCGCTCTGACCGATTCAACCTTAAGAGTACTCTGAGTAAAGCAAGAGCAGCGAGGGCAGCCAAAACCAAAGTGATAACCGTTAAGGTAGCATGTCCGGCCAAAAAGAGCTGAGTTGCGCTCAAAAAAAAGGCCGCAAACAACACCCCGTAAATGACTCCCAGCCCGGTATTGTTCAGCTTGCGCAGCAAGCGCTCCGTCTCGCTGGATCGCACCCGCAGGCGCAGCTCCCCTTGTTCCAACTTGCTCAAGGTCAATTCGATCCGGCGGGGCAAACTGAGACTGCTGCTGGTGAACTCAGCCGCTTGACGGCCAACCTGGGCCAAGAGGGTCTCGGTCTCGCTTCCGTTCAAACTCATCAGCTCCTCCGCAAAGGGTTTGGCCACTTCCATAAAGTCGAACTCCGGATCCAGCCCCTTCCCCAGCCCCTCCAGCGTGGTCAGGGCCCGCATCACAAAGGTGAAGGTAGCCGGAAAGCGAAACGGCTGATCGTAGGCCAGCTCGTAAAGGTCTTCGCTAATGGCCGCCACCGAGATTTCTCCCGAGTTGCTGGAAAAGGGTTTGTCCATAAAGTGATCCAGCATGTACTGCACCGAGCGGCGCACCGGAGCCAGATCGGCGGTGGGCACCAGCACCCCCAGTTCCACCAGCGAGGCCACCACCTGATCGGCATTTTTGGAGACCACACCTGCCAGCGTGCCCATCAGCTTTTCTTTCACATCGGAGGGCAGGCGGCCCATCATGCCGAAGTCGTAGAAGATCAACGTGCCATCGGGCTTCACGGCAATGTTGCCGGGGTGGGGATCGGCGTGAAAAAAGCCATCCTTGAGCAGTTGCCGCAGATAAGCCTCTGCCCCCAGACGAGCCAAAACCTTGCGATCCAGCCCCGCCGCGCTCAGGGCTTCGTAATCGCTGATTTTGATCCCCGGCAGGTATTCCAACGTCAACAGGCGAGGAGAGGTGTAACGCCAATACACTTTGGGGACGGCAATTTGCGGCATATCCCGAAAGTTGCGGCGGAAGGTATCGGCATTGCGGCCCTCATTGAGGTAATCCACCTCTTCCCAGAGGGTGCGCCGACACTCTTCGTAGATGCCGATCCAGTCGCGGCCCGGCCCGCCCCAAGAGGTGCGATACTGAAAGAACTCGGCAATCCCACGGCAGATCTCCAAATCGATGGTGAACAGCCGGGTCAGCCCCGGACGCTGCACCTTCACCACCACCTCTTCCCCGGTTTTCAGCTTGGCGCGATGCACCTGCCCCAAGCTGGCAGCGGCCAAAGGGGTGGGATCAAAGTAGCTGTAGATTTGGGTGATCGGCCTGCCCAGCTCCTGCTGCACAATTGCCGCCACCTGTTCGTAGCTGAAAGCAGGCACCCGATCCTGCAGCTTGGAGAGCTCCTCGACATATTCCGAGGGGAAGAGATCGGCGCGGGTGGAGAAAAACTGCCCCACTTTAATAAAAGTAGGGCCTAAGTTAAGCAGCGTTTCGCGGATCCAAATGGCTCTGGCCCGGCGGCGCTGGGCCTTTCGCTCGGGCGTGGGTTGTCCCCCATAGCTCCAAGCCTGCTGATCCAGCCAAAGGTAAAACAGCCAGGTGAGCACAAATCGCCAAATGTCCAGCATGCGGCCCTGGCGAGTATAGTTCTCCCGGGCCCAACGGTAGGCAGTATAGGGCTTGACGGGTTTTGATCCCAAAGAAGTCCGGGATCCCAGTGTGCTGGCACTCAAGCGTTTCGACTCCGATATTTCTGCAACTCGGAGCGCAACTGCGCCACTTCCGCCCGCAAGTCGTCCAGAGTTGCCTGCAGATCTTCTGTCTGGAAAGGAGGCGGCACCCTTTCCTGGGCGGCCACGGATGCTTCTGCCTCAGCTCGGGTCATGACATCCTGGGCAAAGGTTTGCCAGCCCTCCTGCAGCTCGGCCCACACCTTGCCCACTTCTCCGGCAATATCGGTGAGGGCGCTTTCCAAACGCTCCCGTAGGACATCCGCCACAGCCTTGCCGACAAAAAAAGCCCGCACAACCGGATTCTTCATGCGACCCAAGTGTTAAGAAGCATCACCAGGATTATAACGAATCTTGCCCCAGGCACAGCGGCAGGCCGACCCATCCGAACAGCCTCGGATCGATCGGCCCGGCAGAGCCCGCAAAGGGTTGTCCCCGGAAGCTTGCCCAGTCCTAGCGGCGGCTGGTGGTCATGTCCGGGATCTTCAGATCGAAGACGCTGATGTTTTGCCGTGCAGCCGGCTTGGGATTGAGCATGCGGGCCATGTTGAGGAAGTTTTCTGGATCCCCGGCTTTGGGAGGACGGGTGAGACGATAGGTGCGCACCACTTCCCGCGTCGAGCGCTTCACGCCGGAGACATCGCGCCAACGAGCTCCATAGCGGGGGGTCACCAGGTTGGCGGGCTTTTCCGACAGGCGACGGCGTTGGTAAGGCACCACATCGTCCCCAAAGGCGGCATTGTACTCTTCGCTATCCACCACAGCGTCGATGAAGCCATCTAGCCCCTTGGTGGCAACGATGATGGAGTACTTGATGCGCTCCTGTTGGCTGTAGGTGGGCCGACCCAAAAAGCGCTGGAAGGTGACCTCGATGAAGCGGTAGTTGTCGTTGGGAACCATGACCAGATCCCGGTACACCTCCGACTTGCCCAGGCCGCGCACAAACTCTTTGACCGAGATTGCCCCGTTGCGCAATTGGGACTCCAGAGCTTTTTGCCGATAACTCTCCAGCATCAGATGCTCGCTGAAGATCTGGCGATAGGCGGCGCGAATGATGTTGTCAATTCCTGTCGGGTCGTCAGGACGGTAGACCGGCGGGGTTTCGTCGCTGGGCACAAAGTAGCGAGGCACCCGCTCATTTTGGGTGGTGGGGCGATCGGCAAGCAACGGAAGAGACATAGGTGGTGCTCCTGAAAAAACGAGAAAAACCGAGAAAGACACACTAGAGCAGAGAAGCTAAGGCTCGGCAGCCAACTCCTGCCGGCTCATCTGGACGCGGAGAGAGATCAGAGGATCCGCATCTTCCAAGGCCATCTGGAGCGCAGCCTCGGCTGAGGGTCGCAGGGACTGTTCACCCTGGAGAGCCAAGTCCGTCAGGGATCCAACGGCGGCGTAGCGGACTCCCCAATCGGCATCGGCAAGACATTGCCGCAACAGTTGCAAGGCTCGCTCTTGATCGAGCAAGGGCCGCTTGGCCGCCACTCGTCCTAGCCCACGGGTCGCCGCCCGCCGTACACTGGGGGCAAAGTCCGCCACAATGGCTTCTGCCAAAAAGGGGTAGGCATCCCCATGGCCAATGCGAGCCAAAGCCCGCACCGAATAGGCCCGCGCCCCGTAATCGAAACCGTCAATATGGCTCAGCAAGGGCTGCACCGCCGCCTCCCCAAAGCGCAGCACCTCCTCCAGAGCAGCCTCCCCAACTGCAGGGCGATTAAACCCAAAGGCGCGAATTAAGATGGGGATCCCTTCCACTTGGCCCAGAGCCCCCAGCGCCCTCACCACCCGCAGCAAGTCCTCAGGCGACGTGGCCTGCTCCAACTCTGCCGCCAGTTGAGCCACAGCAGTGGGAAGCGCTTGAGCAGCCGAGGTGGAGGACATAAGCAACGAGTAGTCAAAGGTACAGTTGAAGCATCTGAAATGATCTAAATCAAAGGCACTGAGCGCCCCAAAATCCTAAAAGAGCCTCTCCAGTTGCGGAAGGATCGCTGCCGCCACCTGAGCCGGCGGTACCCGCCCCAACTGAAGCGCCACATCGAACAGCCGCTTCAGAGCATTGATGCGCAGGTTGAGCGCTACGTCGGCTGTTGCCAACAGCGGTGCCCCCGCCACCCATCCCGATTCGGCCAGGTCGAACAAAGCGGCCTGTCGCAAGCTGGAGTTGGAGTGGGCCAGGAGCGCCACTAGGATTTGGGTCAGCTCCTCGGCTTGCGTAAAGCGGTAGAGCACCCAAGCCGCTGCCGAACGCACCCGTTCGGAGGGATGGCTCAAAAAGGGTCGGATTGCTGCCTCAGCCTCGGTGGCCTGAAGCTGGCCCAGTGCCTCGATAAGGGCTTCCCAGGGCTGATCCTGTTCGCGAGACTGCAACAGTGCCAGCAAGGGATCCACTGCTCGCTTGTCCCCCAATTGAGCCAAGGCATAGGCAGCCTCTTCCCGCACGTGGAAGTCAGTACAGGTGAGGGCCTCGATCAAACCGGGCACGGCCCGCACGTCCCCGATTTGCCCCAGGGCCTTGGCAGCATTGCGGCGCAGAGGATAGCCCCCCAAGGCGGTGCGATCCCGTTCATCCTGCAACGCCAAAAGCAGTGGCTCTACCCCACGTGGATCCCGAACTGTGCCCAAGTACCAGGCGGCATAGTAGCGATCTTGCAAGTCATCCCCTTGCAGCCGGGCTATCGCCTGCTCCCAGCTAAGCTGCTGTGGCAGCACCGCCGTGTTGGATGCCATACGAACCGTTGCAGAGCTGTTCATGACACCTGGGCAACCTTGCCGGTAACTTCAGTTAGCCGTCGAGCATCCCTTACTCAGCAGCACCGTTGTCCTGAGCAGGAGAGGCATTGGCTCCCGACAAGGCAGTGACCTGCACGATTTTGCCACCCATCCGCAGAATGCGCTGCATCTCGGCAGACAACCGACTGTAGGGGACGGTGGCGCTCAGGGTGCTGCGGCGAACTTTGGCAGAGGTGGCCAGAGCATCGGGAGGGTTGAGCAGGCCGGTGTACTCAACTCGGTAAACCCGGCTGCCGGCTTCTGTCAGAGCTTCAGGGCTGGTGGTGCTTTGACCGAACATCGCTTTCCCCAATTATTATCAGATTTCGTTTAGAGGACTGTCAGGGGCAACCAAGCGCCGGACAAGCTGTACCGGCTACTTTTGCGGGCCAGCTGCGTTGCCACCAGGCAATGTCTAGAACCCAGAGGTTAACTCCCCCAGACTAGAGAGCAGGCGACTAACCCAACTGGCTCAAAGGGAGCCGAGGCGCTAAGCCAACCTAGAAACAGGTGGAATAGACCTCTCTGGAGCCGCCGCCTGCTCTGGAGAGATACACACTTGGAAGACGAAGAAAGAGATCGTCCCCTCCCAACAAGCGGGGATCTTTGCCCTGGGATCCCTTAGCTGAGGGCGTTGATGGCGTAATCGAAGTAGATGGCAGCTTCGTTGGCCGCTTGGCCGCTCAGCATGCCCAGAGCGCGGCTCTTCATGTACTGCAGAGCCACGATGTACCAGCTCGGAGAGAGGTTAAAGGAGCGGTTCACTTCCCGCAGCCCGGCTACCAAGTATTCATCGAGGGGGCCGGTGCCACCCGCAACCAGGGAATAGGTGATGAAGCGGAGGTAGTAGCCGATGTCGCGGGCACACTTGGCCTGAAACACATCGCCGTGGCCCATTTCACCCGGCTGGGTCAAGTAAGGGAACCTCTTGAACACTTCCTGCACCGCTTCCCGCACCAGGGTTTGCTGATTGTTGGTTAGGACACGGGCCGCTTCCAGAGAAGCAGCAGCACGCTGGTAACGACCATTCACGGCCTGCAGCTCGCTGGCATTCAGAAAACGCCCTTGATTGTCAGCGGCAGCAATCGCTTCAGTGATGACGGTTTTCACCTTGCAACTCCTAAATTCATCAATTGTGTTGTTAACGAACATTCTGTAGGAAAGGCGGACTGGATCTCCACCTGCCTATCAGAAATGAAGGGATCTAACCGATCTAAAAGGGGACGACTAAGCCAGCTTCGACCCAAAGCTCAAACGATGGCGGCAGCAGCCTTATCGAAGTAGCTGGCCACTTCGCTTTGCAGCGCAGAGCAGTCGCCAGGGGTGATGCCTTTCGGATCCATGATCTTGGCCAGGGCTTCTTTCTTCATGGCAGCAATGCCGTTGGCCACAGAAGTGGTGGGCACCCCCAGAGCAATGTAGGTTTCCCGCAGGCCGTTCAGGCAGCGATCTTCCAGCACAGAGCTATCCCCGGCCAAGGTGGCATAGGTGATGTAGCGCAGGATGATC
The DNA here is from genome assembly GCF_054060065.1 of Thermostichus sp. MS-CIW-37. NCBI lineage: Bacteria > Bacillati > Cyanobacteriota > Cyanophyceae > Thermostichales > Thermostichaceae > Thermostichus > Thermostichus sp. MS-CIW-37. The sequence continues at coordinate 12,149 of NZ_JBSSCV010000036.1, forward strand.
TCCATGTCCCGTAGGCAGGCAGCCATGCGGCGGTTGGTGTAGGCATTGCCGCCGGGAGCGATCAGATCTGGCTCTTGAGCAAACAAAGAGCGAGCTGCATTGGTTACGATTTGGGCGGCATTGCTGGTCATGCGGTTGACAGCATCTAGGCGCTTGTTGCCCTCTGCCACCAAAGCCGCCAAACGGTCAAAGTCTTGGTCACTTAAAAAGGCACCGCGTGCATCTGCCTGAGCGATCACCCGGGTAAAGGCGTCTTGCATGATGGATCTCCTTCTGGTCTTTCCAAAAAGTGGTGAGCGACTGGCTGAACCTCCCAAAAGCCGAATCCCAAGCTTTTTTGCGGGATCCTCTTTGACCCCCAAAAATCAAGGATTCCGTGGCAGCAGACCCCCCACCGAACCCCTAAATTTTTAGATAGGTCAAGAACCTCTGCGACTTTCAGACAGCCGAGCATCCAGCCTAATTTTATATCGCGGGAGGGATGAGTGTTTTGTGAAGATTTACAAACCCATCGATACCAAAATGTCTGCTTAGCCTGGGATCCCCCGACTGTGGGGCGCAGCAGGGGGGAAATGGGTCTGCGGGCTGGCTCACAAAATGTAAACATTTGTTTTGAGATGGAAGCAGTCTGAGTGGGCACCTTCCTGAACAGAAGTTAACACTCTGGAGTGGTCACCTCTTGCAGGGCCGCTTTGAGGGCTCGACAAAAGTGAGCTATTTGTTGCAGTCCTTCTTCAGGCGTGGGGGCTTTGGCCAGCCGTTGCACAAATGCGCTGCCCACAATCGCCGCATCTGCTCCCCAGAGAGCGATCTGGCGGGCCTGGTCGGGAGTGGAGATGCCGAAGCCCACCCCAATCGGCAGGGGGGTTTGTTGGCGCAGTTGCTGCAGCAAAGCCGGGATCCGCTTTTCCAGGGTGGCCCGTTCGCCGGTAACGCCGGTGGTGCTGACCAAGTAGACAAAGCCACTGGACTGCTGGGCAATGCGGCGCATGCGCTCCGGGGGGCTGGTGGGGGCCACCAGCAGGATGAGGTCGATCTCTTCGGCCTGGGCTGCTTGTCGCAGGGATCCCGCCTCTTCCAGAGGCAGATCGGGGACGACCAAGCCGGCACAGCCGGCCTGCCGCAGTTGATGCAGAAAGTTGGGGATGCCGAGCTGGTGGATGGGGTTGTAGTAGGTGAACAGGATCAGGGGGGCCTGCAGCGAGAGACAGCGCAAGCCTTGTAGAATGGCGCCCAAAGTGACTCCCCGACTGAGGGCGCGGGTGGCTGCTGCTTGGATCACCGGCCCATCCGCCAAGGGATCCGAGTAGGGTACCCCCAGCTCGATAAGATCGGCGCCGCTCTGATCCAGAACCTGCAAAGCCTCAAAGGTGGTTTCCAAGTTGGGATCCCCAGCGGTGAGGTAGGGGATGAGGGCTTTTTCACCACGGCTGCGCAGCGCCTGAAAGCAGGCTGTGATCCGAGTGGGCATGGGATCCATTCGATTCTGAGGAGATTGAGAGCATCCCCCACTGTAGCTTCTGCTGGGATCCCTAGGGGAGAGGCACGAAATCGTAGCCGGTACCGGAGCGGTTGCCGGGCTCAACCCGCACCAGCACGTTGGGAGCGTTGCGGTCGCCGGAGGGCAAAAAGCGCACCTCTCCCGAAGCCCCGTCCTGGAGGAGGAAGTTGGGATCCTGCAAACGGGCCAGCACAGCGTTGCGGCTGGTGGCTCCTTGGCTGAAAGCTTGCAAGAAAACCCGGGTGGCATCATAAGCCAGAGCAGTGCGCCAATTGACCTGCCCTCCCCAAAGCTGAGCCGCCGCCTGGGCAAAGCCGCGGTTGCGAGGCACCTGAGGATGCCAGGGCACCGCCACCACCAAGCCTTCTACCGCTGCTCCCCCGTCTTGCAACGTGGCGAGGCTGAAGAGCACATCGCCGCCCAAAAGGGCAAGGGGCCTACCGGTTGCAGCGTTCTCGCGGGCTACGGCCAGGGCTTTTTCGGCTACGGAAGCCGTGGGAGCTAAAAAAGCTACCTGGGATCCTTGGCCGACGGCCCTTTGCAGGCTGGCCTGGGGGTTGAAGTCCGAGGCTGATAGGTCGAACTCCGCCAGCACAATTCCCCCCTCGCTGGTCAGGGTGGAGGCAAAGGCATCGCGCAAGCTGGAGCTGTAGGCGCTGTTGGGGTTGTAGAAGATGGCCACCCTTTGCAACCGCAACGTGTTGAGAGCATAACGGGCCAGTTGCGTGCCGGCCACTTGATCGGAGGGCACGGTGCGAAAAATGGCATCCCCCAGCATGCTGATGCGGGTGCTGGTGGAGGTGGAGGAGATCATCGCCAAGCCGGCAGGCTGATAAACCTCGGCTGCAGCCAGGGTGGCATCGCTGGTGTTATGGCCAATCACCCCCAAGATCTCAGGCTGCGCCACCAGGGCTTTGGCCACCGCTGCTGCTCGCTCAGGGTTATCGCCATCGTCGGCAATCACTACCCGCAGCAGCCGTCCTCCGATTCCCCCCTGTTGGAAAAGCTCCTCCTGAGCTTGCGCCACCCCGCGCAGGGTCTCTTTGGCGCGGTTGGGGTTGCTGGAGATGGGCACCACCACCGCCAGGCTCAAGGGACTGCCCTGCTGCTGGGCGCGGGCGTTGTTCAAGAAAATGCGAGCTTCTGGGTCGTTGCGGTTGCTTTGCAGACCCATTTCCAACACCGAGATGGCCGCGCTGAGGTTACCTTGGCGCAATAGCTCCGCCGCTGCCGTGGCCGTGGGGCTGCTATCGGCAAACAAGGTGCGCTCGCCGCTGGTCAGGAGCAGATCTTGAGAGCCAACTCCCACCCCGCCGCCCAACCTTGGCAGCGACACCTGAGGCAGAGGGATCCCTTGCGGCCAGCGAACATAGCCCGCCCGCCAAGCACGATGACCGCCCCAGAGGAGCAATAGACCCAGGACGATGTAGACAATGGGTGGCGGAGACTTGACAACCATGATTCAGGGAAGAAAACGCCGACCTTCGGCCAGCAAAGACACTGCTCGCGCCCTCAGGGATCCTCAAAAACCCGTCTTTTCAAGGATTTTCAGAGGCTTCTCGAAGAATAACTTAAGGGTGGGGACGGTAGGAAGGGCTGTTGCGGTATTGACGCTCTAGCTGCTCCACAATGGAAACAGGAACAGATGGGGTTTCTGGGGGCTCTTCTGGTGGGGTGCCGGCCTGCGGTCTGGTCTCCGCGTTGAACTGCCGAGATGTTGCCCAAACCACTGCTGCAATCAGCAAAAGGACGATAGCGGCACCGTAAAGAAAGGCGACGATGGCCATCGGGTCAATGGTTTAGCTTTCCCCTTCCATGATAAAGGCTGTCGAGAATCACCCACTTCGGGATCCCTTGGAGCAAGCGCTGTGGGACTGGCATCGGGGACAGGCCAAGGGATCCCTTCTCTTACATGCCTACAGCCTGGAGGGGATCCCGCTGGCGGAAGAGCCCCAGGTGGTCTCCCCAGAGGTGTTCTTCACCCAAGAGTTGCCGGAGGTGGAAGCCTTGGCCTTGGAACTCTGCCGCGGTCGGGTGCTAGACATCGGCGCCGGTACGGGCCGCCACAGCCTGCTGCTGCAGGAAGAAGGATTTGCCGTGGCCGCTTTGGATCGCTCCCCTGTGGCTTTGCAGATTATGGCAGAGCGGGGGGTGCGTTGCCGCATTGCCGCCGATCTTTTCCACTGGGCGGGGCCAGGAGAGCCCTTCGATACCCTACTCCTGCTGATGAACGGCGTCGGCTTGGCGGGATCCCTGTCGGGCTTGGAGCGTTTTTTGCGCCTGGCTCGCCACTGGGTTCAGCCCACTGGCCAGTTGCTCCTGGATTCCACCGATTTGAGCGATGCCAGCGACCTCGCAGATCTGCGGAATCTGCCGGCAGAAGAGGGAGAGCGTTTAGAAAACTTGGAAGATCCCTCTGGCAAGCTGGCCGCTCCTGCCCACCTCGAAGCAGGTGGCTCAGAAGATTGGCAGGAAGGGAGCGAGGCAAAAGCCAAGGTAGTGAACTTTGTAGCCGAGTACAACGGCCAGCGGGGGGATCCCTTTCCCTGGCTATTTGTAGATCCGGAAACCCTGCTGCAGTGTGCCCACGCCAACGGCTGGCAGGGGCAGATTGTCTATCAAGAGCCGGAGGGGGCTTTTCTGGCACGCCTCACCCCCTTCTGAAGGACTCGCTAGTGGGAAAGGATCTGGGATAAAAACAGGCGGGAGCGCTCTTCTTTCGGATTGCTGAAAAACTCTTGGGGGGTGTTTTCCTCCACGATCTTGCCGCGGTCGAAGAAGATAATCCGATCCGCCACCTCGCGGGCAAAGCCCATCTCGTGGGTTACACACACCATGGTCATCCCCGAGCGGGCCAACTCCCGCATCACGTCCAGCACCTCCTTGATCATCTCTGGATCCAAGGCCGAGGTGGGCTCATCGAAGAGCATCACCGCCGGATTCATGGCCAAGGCGCGGGCAATCGCCACCCGCTGCTGCTGCCCCCCCGAAAGCTGCCCCGGGTATTTTTCCGCTTGCTCGGCGATCCCCACGCGGCTTAGCAGTTCCATAGCCCGCTCTATCGCCTCACTTTTTTTCATCTTTTTCACGTGGATTGGGCCAAGGGTTACATTTTGCAAAACCGTGAGATGGGGAAACAGGTTGAACTGTTGAAAAACCATGCCCACCTCGCGGCGAATGGCATCGATGTTGCGCAGGTCGCTGGTTAGCTCAATGCCATCTACCACAATGCGCCCTCTCTGGTGTTCTTCTAAGCGGTTCAACGTGCGAATAAACGTTGACTTGCCCGAACCTGAAGGCCCACAGACCACCACCACCTCTCCGCGGCGGATGCGGGTGGTAATGCCCTTGAGGACGTGGAAATCGCCGTACCATTTGTGAACATCTTCGCATTGGATAATGTCAGCGCTGGCTGCACTTTGCGGAGAGAGTGAAGACCTTATGTGCGGGGATCCTTGCATGGGTGGGTGACTCCCTAAGTTTCACCAAAGCAGGCATGGGTACCATGGCAGAACTGGCCGAGCCACAACCGTAGCCTCTGCAACATTTCCATACGCCCTGACATGTAAGGCTTTGAGAAAATCGTAGGCGCCTATGGCAAACCATTCTATGGGGTGTGGGGTGTGGCAGGAGTGTAACCCAATGGCACGGTATCTCGGTTGAAGTGCCGTGTATGAACGACTGTTGACGACGAAGATCTTGAGGATTGACATGGGGTAATTTTATGAACTGGATAAAGCATTTGAACGGATTGGCTCCCTTGGCCGGGGCACTGGCGTTGTCTATGGGCCTGCAGTCCCTTCCCGCTTGGGCGCAGCTGGGGCCGCTCACCGACCGCATCAAGGCTCGGGGCGAGTTGATCTGTGGGGTAAACAACCAACTGCCCGGATTCGGCAACCTGGATGACCAAGGCAAGTATGTGGGTTTTGATATCGACATCTGCCGGGCGGTAGCTGCCGCTCTCTTTGGAGATCCGGACAAGGTTCGATACGTCTACCTGACGGCGGCCAATCGCCAGTCTGCGATTCAGTCGGGCGAGGTCGATATGATTAGCCGCAACACCACCTGGACCCTCACCCGGGATCGCGAGTGGGCGGTGACCTTCGGCCCCACCACCTACTACGACGGCCAAGGATTTATGGTGCGGAAGTCGCTGGGGGTGGAAAAGCTGGAAGACCTGAACGGGGCCACCATCTGTGTGATTGCCGGCACCACCACCGAGCTGAACTTGGCGGATACCTTCCGCGCCCGTGGCATTGCCTTTACGCCAGTAACCTTCGACGGCGATGATTCCTCTTTCAACGCCTATGAAGAGGGCCGTTGCGATGCCATCACCAGCGACCAAAGCGCCCTCATCTCCCGCCGGGCCAGCTTGGCTTCTCCCGACGACCACGTGATCTTGCCGGAGGTGATCTCCAAAGAGCCCTTGGGGCCGCTGGTTCCCCACGGAGATGAGAGTTTTTCCGACATTATGAACTGGACGGTCTACGCCCTCTTCTATGCAGAAGAAAGGGGGATCACCAGCGCCAATGTGGAGGAGTTTCTCAAGTCGGAGGATCCCGATATCCGTCGTTTCTTGGGCCAGGAGGGCAACCTGGGAGAGCTGCTGGGCCTGAAGCCGGATTGGGTGGTCAATGTCATCAAGGCGGTGGGCAACTACGGCGAGATCTTCGACCGCCACCTGACCCCCTTGGGCGTGCCGCGGGGCTTGAACCAGCCCTACACCAAAGGCGGGATCCAGTACGCGCCGCCTTTCCGCTGATCGGCTGATTCGGAATCCGGGCCTAGGGATCCCGGTTGGTCAGTACCGGCCAGGGATCCCCTATTCTCTGCTGTGCTCTGAATTTTTGCTTGCCCCGCATGACTTCTCTGTCCGACCAGTCCCACCTTCGCTCCCCCTGGTGGCGGAATGAGCGCATCCTAAAAGTTCTGCTGCAGGTGGCCTTTGTCGTGGCCGTGCTGCTGGTGTTCGGGATCCTCGCCCAAAATCTCCTCGCCAGCATGCGTCGCCTGGGCATCAGCTTGGGATTCCGCTTTTTGGGCAACTCTGCCAACTTCGGCATCACCGAAGGGCTTATCCCCTACGACCCTTCCGAGAGCTACCTGAAGGCGCTGGTGGTGGGGGCGGTGAACACCCTCTGGCTGTCCGCGGTCAGCATTGTGTTGGCGACGGCGATGGGCTTTGTCTTGGGGATCGCCCGCCTCTCCAGCAACTGGCTGGCCCGCCAATTGGCTACCGTCATCACCGAGATCTTTCGCAATGTCCCGGTGCTGCTGATCGTGATCTTCTGGTACCAGGGGGTGATCCTCACTCTGCCAGGGGTGCGCAACAGCCTCTCTATTGGCGGGCTTATTTTTATCAACCAACGGGGAGTGAAGCTGCCCGGCCTGGATTTGAGCGGATGGTTTATCCCTACACTGGCCATTGTGATTGGGGCTGGGTGGGGGATCCGCAAGCTGCTCCTAGTCTGCCGACCCGAGCTGGGATCCCGGCAGCGGAACCTGTGGGTGGCTGCGGGGGTGGCGCTGCTGGCGGTGGCCTGCTGGGTGCTCTTCCCAGAGCCGCCGGTGCGGCTGGATGTCCCGGTACTGGAGCGCTTTAACTTCCGGGGTGGGATCCAGCTTTCGGCGGAGTTTACCGCCATGATGCTGGGCTTGGTGACCTACACCGGCTGCTACATTGCCGAAGTGGTGCGGGGATCCTTTTTGGCGGTGCCGCGGGGGCAGTGGGAGGCGGCCCGGGCCGTCGGCCTGTCGGAGCTGCAAACCTTTCGCTTGGTGATTGTGCCCCAGGCCCTGCGGATCATGATCCCCTCGTTGAACACTCAGTATCTCACCCTGATCAAAAACTCCAGCTTGGCCATTGCCGTTGGCTTTTCCGATCTGTTCAACATCAGCAGCACCATCATCAATCAGTCGGGACGCTCGGTGGAGATGTTCGCCATCCTCATGGCCACCTATCTGACCTTCAACCTGGTGGTTTCCTACGGCATGAACTGGCTCAATGCCCGCGTCAAATTGGTGGAGCGCTAACCCATGCCCAGCAGTCTCTCCTCTCCCCTTGTAGAAGAAAAGGTACTCCCCCCCAGGGAGAAACAAAGTCCTCTGGCTTGGGTGCGCCGCAACCTGTTCGACTCCTGGCTGAGCACCTTGCTCACCTTGGTCTCTGCCTTGGTGTTGGCCTGGGCAATTTCCCTGTTCTGGAACTGGGCGTTCACCCAAGCCCGCTGGGAGGTGATCCCGGCCAACCTGAAAATCTTTGCCAGCGGCACCTACCCCAGCAGCCAACTGTGGCGGGTGTGGGCGGTGCTGGGGATTGTACTGGCCACCCTAGGGGTAGCGGGGGGGACTTGGGGCGGTGTGCTGCTGCACTACCTCATTCTCTTGGGAGCTGCTATGGGCTTAGCCGCGTTCCTGCCTTTGGGAACCCAGTCGCAGGGGTGGCTGGCGGTTTGCTCTGGCGTCACTTTTGCCGCTATTGCCCTCAGTCGGGGACGGGAATCCTGGCGGCTGGCTTCCATCTGGGTTTGGGCCCTGATCTTGCCCCTCTGTCTGCAGCTGCTGCTGGGCGACCTGGGCCCCCCTTGGCCGGCAGTGCGGGCTGAGCAACTGTCTGGACTGCTGCTGACCTTGATCTTGGCGGCAGCCGCCATGATCATCGGCTTTCCCATCGGGGTGTTGCTGGCGTTGGGCCGGGCCAATCGGGCGTTGCCGGTAATCCGGATCTTCTGCACGCTGGTGATCGAGCTGGTGCGGGGGGTGCCCCTGACCACCATTCTGTTTGCCGCCTGGCTGTTGGTGCCCTTCTTTCTGGGGGGGATCAGCGTCAACCTGATCATCCGGGCGGAGGTGGCCTTCATCTTGTTTACAGCCGTGTACGTGGCCGAGGACGTGCGGGGCGGCCTGCAGTCAATCCCGCTGGGCCAGCTAGAAGCGGCACGGGCACTCGGCTTGAACCCCTTTCAAGTGACCGCTTTGGTGATTTTGCCCCAGGCACTGCGGGCAGCCGTTCCGGCGCTGGTGAACGAGTTCCTCACTCTCTTCAAAGACACGTCGCTGGTGTTCATTGTCGGCCTCATCGACCTGCTGCAGGCGGGGCGCGTGGTGTTCACCAACCCCAACTGGCTAGGCACCCAGCGGGAAGTGCTGTTTTTTATCGGCCTAATCTACTTCATCTGCTGTTTTGCCATGGCCTATGCCGCCCAGCAGGTGGAAAAGGCGCTGGGCTTGGGCAAGCGCTAGAAATTGCAGCCACTCCCCTTCCCCGTCCCCTCTGCTCAGGCCCCAAGATCCCCTTAACAGGCCAGGGCTACATCCCCCTATAGCGGCTCGACAAGTGCTTTTCCCTGGAGAGGGGGCAGCGCTAAGATAGCGGGGAACGTCTCGTTACACCTTGGCCCATGACCCTTGCCTCTGAGACCGAATCCCCGGAGCAAGCCGCGGCGGCCCCTGAGTCTGGTCGGGTGCGGGATCCGGAGTTTCCCTACGAGGTCGAGATGACCTTGATGGAGCACTTGGAAGAGCTGCGCAGCCGCCTGTTGGCCAGCGTGATCGCGGTGGTGATCTGCATCATCGCTTGCTTTGCCGTGGTGAACCGCATTGTCGCCCTGCTGGAGGTGCCCGCGCAGGGGGTTACCTTTTTGCAACTGGCGCCGGGGGAGTATTTTTTCGTTTCTGTGAAGGTGGCGGCCTACTCGGGGTTATTGCTGGCCACGCCCTTTTTGCTCTACCAAATTGCCCGCTTCGTCTTGCCGGGGCTGAGCGTGAAGGAGCGCAAGCTGCTGGGGCCGGTGGTGCTGGGATCCAGCCTTCTCTTTGTGGCCGGCTTGGTCTTTGCCTACTATCTCCTCATTCCGGCGGCGCTTAACTTTTTCATCCGCTACGGCGAAGGGGTGGTGGATCAGGCTTGGTCCATTGACCGCTACTTCGAGTTTGTGCTGCTGCTGTTGTTCAGTACCGGCCTGGCCTTTCAGGTGCCGATTTTGCAGGCGCTGCTGGGGGCGCTGGGGCTGGTGACTGCCGAGCAGATGTTCAAGGGCTGGCGCTACGTGGTTCTGGGCGCGGTGGTGGCGGGGGCCATTCTCACCCCTTCGACGGATCCCCTCACCCAGAGCCTTTTGGCCGGGGCTGTGACGTTCCTATATTTGTTTGGCATTCTGCTGGTGAAGCTCCTTGGCAAATGAGCCGAAGCTGCATGCGCTGATCTTGGCGGCTGGGTTTTCCACGCGGATGGGAGAGCCGAAAGCCTTTCTGCCCTGGAAAGACGGGCAAACCCTGTTGTCTTATCAGATTTTCCAGTGGCGACAGGCGGGGTTTCAACCCTGGGTGGTGCTGGGATCCCAGCATTTGGCGGCAGCCCAACCCCACTTGGCAGGGGCAGAGGTGCTGGTCAATCCGGCTCCTGAGCTGGGCAAGACCCACTCCATTCGGGTAGGGGTGGAAGGGATCCCTGCCGATTTTCAGGTGCTGGCCATTTCGGCGGTGGATCAGCCCCGCCCGGCGTGGATCTACCACAGCTTGCTGGAGTACCATCTGCGCCACCGCGCTTGGGCTACTGTGCCGGTGCATCGAGGACGACGGGGGCACCCTACCCTGATCGACAGGCGCTTGCGGGAAAAGCTGTTGGATCTCCGAGAAGAAACCCTGGGCCTGCGCCGGTTGTTGCAGGATCTGGGCAGGCGGGTACAGGAGGTGGAGCTCTACACTCCTGAGATCTTCCTGGACTGCAATACCCCTGCCGATATGGAGGCCGCTGCTGCCGGTTGCGACAGCGTTGCCCAGGAGTGAGGGGATCCCCTTCAGCTAGAAATCGCAGGAGCCCCGCACTGTACCCGTAGGGTCAGTGTCGGGAGGAATGCGGAAGTTACGATAGAACCATGACCCAAGTCCTGACCGTCTCCTGCAAGCTCAAGGTGTCCCAGTCGCAAGCCGCAAAGTTG
>NZ_JBSSCV010000037.1:0-22025 GCF_054060065.1 Thermostichus sp. MS-CIW-37
GCAGGAAATGGTCAGGACTTGGGTCATGGTTATATCATCGTAACTCCGCATTCCTCCCGACCCTCGCCCTGTGGACAGAGGGCGGGGCTCCTGCGGTTTCTAGCTGACGGGCCAGCCAGGCGGTCAACTCTTCCGAGCTGCTGAAGTCCAACAGAGCTTCCCCCAGCGCCTCCAGTTGTGACGTCGACAAAGCCCAAATCTTATTCTCAAGGGCCGGGTCAAGGGATCCCAACTTCCGCCTGAGCAGCCGCAAAACCAGCGTTGCTTCCCCGTGTTGCAATCCCTGCTGTAATCCTTGTTGTAGTCCCTGTTGTAACCCTTGTTGCAGGCCCAGTTGTAGTCCTTCTTTGCGTCCTTCTTCCAGTCCCTCTCGCAGAGCTTCTGCCCGCCACTCTTGGTAGATCACCGATTTCCTCATATCCAAAGACCTCATGATCTGCCAATCAAACCCCGATCCAATGCTAGTCCTGCCAAGACGGCTGTTGCGGCTGCCAATTCCCTCCTCTCGCTGGGGTCTGCCAAGCGCTCCAGCTCACTGACCACTTCTTGCAAGGTTTCTGCCGGATCTTCCACCTGGCTTAGAACCCGAAACGGTAGCAGGGCTTGCCGATCCGCTCCGGCCCTCAAATCGCATTCCCACAGGCGGATGACATCAAACTCATGGCTCAGCCTCTCTAGACGAAAAGAGGTCTGGAAAACTCGCTCCGACGCCGTTTTGCGCAAGTCAATGACCACCTGCTGCACCGATAGGTGAGGATACCTCCGATAGAGTCGGAGCCGAGCCACTTCTCCCATTAGCCAGCGGACAAACTGCTCTGGGAAACGCTCGGCCAGATATTTGCAGACGTTGTCATAGGCCATGTCGAGGTGGATCCCTGGAATTAGCGACCGCCCACGGTAATGGAATCTACCTTGATGTGAGGCTGCCCGACGGTGACGTAAATGCTGCCACTTACAGAGCCACAGAACCCAGCTGCCAAGCTGAGGTCCTTAGAACACATGGAAATTTTGGTCAAGATGTCTTTGGCTTCTCCGATCAGAGTGGCTCCCTTGAGGGGTTTGGTAATCTTGCCGTTTTCGATGAGATAGGCTTCTTCGACGGCAAAGTTAAATTGCCCAGTGGGGCCGACGCTCCCTCCCCCCATACGCTTGCAGTAAATGCCTTTGTCGATAGAAGCAAAAAGATCGTCCAACTCTGCATCTCCAGGGGCGATGTAAGTGTTGCGCATACGGCTGGCAGGGGCAAAGGTGTAGTTTTGGCGGCGACCGCTGCCGGTGCGGGGGTGGCCGGTGCGCATTGAGCCAGCCCGATCCGCCAAGAAGTTTTTCAAAATGCCCTTCTCGATCAGCAGAGTGCGCTGGACGGGCATCCCCTCGTCATCCACATCCAGGCTGCCAAAGGCCCCTTCAGAGAGACCTTCATCCCAGGCGGTAAGGTTTTTGTGGGCAATTTTCTGGCCTTTTTTGTCGGCAAAGGGCGTGGTTTTGCGCTCAATTTGGGTGGTTTCCAACAAGTGGCCGCAGGCTTCGTGGAAAATGACGCCGCCAAAGGCGTTGGACATCACAATCGGGTAGGTGCCGGATTCCACATAGTCGGCATAGAGCATCTGGCCGGCAGCTTCTGCCAGCTCCCGGCTGTGGGCCTCCAGATCCCAGCGGCGCAGAAAGTCGGGATCCCCCGTACCGCCGGAGCGTTGACTGACAGAGGCGCGATGGGATCCATCGGCACAGAGCAGCGTAGAGCTCACGGATTGGGTGAGGCGCACATCCCGCACAAAGGTGCCATCGCTGCAGGCCACCAGAATCTCTTGCCAATCGCGGAAATAGGTGGTGCGGCGGGACTGCACATGGCGGGCTTGGCGACCCAGTTGCTCGTTGGCTTTGAGCAGGATCTCCCCCATCTCCGCAATGGGGCTACATTCCTTCAACCAGCCATCTTTGCGGCGACGCTCGCCGTAGTCCTGCAGCATCTCCAGGTTGATGGCAGAAACCAGCGCTGTGGGGCCAGGAGGGGTGAAGCCCATCAGCGAAAGGCCCTTCTCCAGAGCAGCCTTGAGACCAGCAAAGGACAGATCGTTGGTGCTGACGTAGCAGTCGGCCAAGCCGCGAAACACCCGCACGCCGGCCCCCGTGGAGAGCCGTGGGGTGATGCTGGTGATGGCGTCATCTTCGGCCAGGCAACTGATGGAATTGCCCCGTTCTAGAAAAATCTCCACCAAATCGGCACCGGCAGCGCGCCCCCAGCCCAACAGGGCAGAGAGGGGATCCCGCCAATCCTCGTCGAAGCGCTGTAGAGTATGACGGTAGTTCAGGTTGGGCAGTTCTTTGGACAAAAGCAGCATGGCAGGCTCAGGGAGTAGAGACGAGCTAAGGCCGGCGCAAGTTTTCGTTTTCTCAGTTTAACAAGGAGTAAAGGTTCTCCCCTGCCGGCAGGTTGGCCTTGAGCTTGACAAGGGCGGGGGAGCAATCGAAGATCGCTGCACAAGGAAACCTCGACTTGCAATGGCTGCCAAGAAAAAACCGCCGGAGCTTCAGCCCAGCCTGTTTGACGATCCCATCGAGCCGCCAGCCCCGGCGGAGGAGACACTCCCCCAGTGGGATCAGATCCCCCTGTCGGCCCAGGTGTCCATCCCCCCCGGCACTTACAGGGATTTGGAGCAACTGAAGCAGCATTGTTTGGTATGCCAGCGCTGCGACTTGGCAGCCAGCCGTACCCATGTGGTGGTGCATCGGGGCAACCCCAAGGCAAGGATTTTAATCATCGGAGAGGGGCCAGGGGAAAGCGAAGACCTGCAGGGGCTGCCTTTTGTGGGCAAGTCGGGACAATTGCTGGATAAAATCCTGGCTTCGGTGGGGCTGGATCCCGAGCAGGACACCTACATCTGTAATGTGGTCAAGTGCCGCCCCCCTAACAACCGCGTGCCCACCCAGGAGGAGATGGACGCCTGCCGTCCCTATTTGCTGGAGCAGATTCGCCTGGTGGATCCCTGGATTATTCTGCTCACGGGGGCCACCTCGGTGCGCTCCCTTTTGGGCGAGAAGCGAGGGATCACCAAGATCCGCGGGGAATGGATCCAGTGGCAGGGACGCTGGTGTATGCCCATTTTTCACCCGGCCTATCTGCTGCGCAACCCAGACCGCACCCCTGGCAGCCCCAAGTGGTTGATGTGGCAGGATATTCAGGCGGTGAAGCAAAAGTATCTGGAACTCACCGGCACAGCACCGCCCCAGCCCAACTTTTGAGCCCATTTCCCCAAGCGCCCCTCCTCCCAAAGGGGAGCAAGGGATCCCTACCTTGGCTGATCCCCAGGTTTGAACCCAGTCAGCAGGCCAAAGCGAAGCAAGCCGGTGGCATAAGCCCGACGCATCAGGCCCAGCCCCAGCGCCCCGCGAACGGTAACCCAGCCGCTGCGCAGCAAAGCCCAGATCCAGCGCCAGTCGCGGGCAGAAGCGATCACCTCATCCCAGAAAGGGGCCACTCGCTCCGACCAGTCGGCGCTGCGCACCTGCTCAAAGCCCACCTGTTGGGCCAGAGCCTCGTAGCTGGAGAGGCTGATCACATAGGGCAGGCAGTACACCTCGTAGATTTTCTGCAAAAGCTGTTGATCCTGCTGGCTCAGGGATCCCTCGCGGTGGCACCAGGTTACCACCATCACCTGCCCGCCCGGTTGCAAGACCCGCCAGCCCTCGGCCAGAAACTGCCGCTTATCCGGCATGTGCTCGCCGCTTTCCAGAGACCACACCAGATCAAAGGTGTTGTCTGCAAAGGGCATCTCCAGGGCATCGGCCACCTGAAATCGCACCTTGTTGCTCAGGCCGGCCTCTTGGGCGCGCTCCGTAGCCCGCTTGGCTTGGACGGGGCTGAGGGTAATGCCCGTAACCTGTGCCCCAAAGCGCCGGGCTAACTCCAAGCTGCTTCCCCCAATGCCACAGCCAAGATCAAGAATGTGCTGGGGAGGGCAGGGATCCCCGATCTGGCCCCACTGGATAACCCTATCAATCAAGTCAATCTGAGCTTGGCGGCGATCCTTACCGGTTTGGCCCGGCTCGTAATAGCCATGGTGCATGTGCTCCCCCCACACCCGCTCCCAGAGGCCGGAGGAGGCATCGTAGAAGTGGCGAATGCGTTGGTTGAGGGTGGAGGTCATGGCAACAGATCTCCATGGCTTTTTTATTTTGGATCCTCTCGCCCGGTGAAATCTGATGGGGAACCCTTGTAACCCAACTCGCGCCAGCCGGACGGAGCCATAGTAACAGACCCTTTCCGGGCTCACCTTGGAGCAGAAAGCGATCCCAGCGCCCAAACCAACCGCTGCACAGCACTCAAGAGCACCAGAATCGCCATCAGCCCAAACAAACCCACCATGTACTCCGGGAAAAGGAAAAACAAGCCGTAGAAAAAGATGGTTTCGCTGCCCTCGATAAGCCCCGACGGCATACTTAAGCTGGTCAGTTCATCCAGGGATCCCGCCCCGACAGTGCCATCCGTCCTTGTTGCTCCGCAACGCTGTCGCGAACGCCGTTTTTCCAACAGCCCTGCCAAATACATCCAGGAGCAAAGGTTGATGTAAAAGCTGGCCAGCATCAGAGCCAGAGAAGCATAGCCCAGCAGGGATCCCTGGTGAAAGGCCAGCCCCAGGGGAACGACCGCGTAGACCACCACATCCAGCAGCATATCCAGGTAGCCCCCCAGATCGCTCTGCCGCCCCTGCAGACGAGCCAACGTGCCGTCCAGCCCATCCATAAACCGGTTCAGCAACCACAGGCCCAGCCCCCACCCGTAGGCCCCGTAAGCTGCCGCCACGCCAGAGGCCAGGCCCACAGCAAACCCCGACAGGGTAATGGCTAGGGGATGCACCTGTTGGAGAGGGGTTTGCAGCACTGGAGCCAACAGCCGCTCCTTCCACTGCCTAAGCACCTTATCCAGCAAGAAACACTCCTTTCTTATTGCTCTGCAACGCTGTTGCCGATGATCACCACCGGCTGGGATCCCACAAAACCTCTGGATTCAATTTTCTTGCTCCGCACCGCCAACGCGATGGAAATCATCATCCCAGAATCATCCCAGATGATGAGAATGCTACTGAAGGGAGGTCAGAGCAAAGTGCTGTGCCTACGGCAAAGGAACCGCACCGCTGTTGCGAATGAAGCGGATACCTACGCGGAGTATGTTTGCTCTGGCCCCTTTCCTCTACCGGAAGTGCTGCGGCAAGCCTAGGCTGGGACAAAGCCTGTGGGTAAACTAAAGGTTAGGCTGGGTAGCCTATCGCCTGGCGGACTGTGTGCTCCTTAACTCGGTGTTCGCGGCACCTTTTTCTCCCTCAACTCCAACATACCTACGAGCGAGTCCATGAGCGAGACCCCCACTTCCCCAGCAGAAGCGTTCGCGGCACCAGAGCCGGTCATTGCCATCACCGGCCTGACCAAAACCTATCGCACAGGATTTTGGCTGAACAAGGTGGTCAGCCCCCTCAAAGATTTTTCTCTGACTGTGGCCCGCGGAGAAACCTTTGGGCTGCTGGGGCCCAACGGGGCCGGGAAAACCACCACCATCAAATGCCTACTGGGCATTGTGGAGCCCACCCGCGGCAGCGGCACTTTGCTGGGCAAACCCCTGGGGGATCGCTCCATCAAGCAACAGGTGGGATATTTGCCGGAGAACCCCTATTTTTACGATTACTTGACGGCATGGGAGTTTCTCCAGTTTGCCGGCAAGGTGTTTGGTCTGCCCAATAGCCTGTTGAAGGAGCGGATCCCGCAACTGCTGGAGCTGGTGGGGCTTTCTATAGATACGGCCCGCAAAAAACAACTGCGCACCTACTCCAAGGGCATGCTGCAGCGCACTGGCATGGCCCAAGCGCTGATCAACGACCCAGAGCTGGTGTTTCTGGATGAGCCGATGTCGGGACTGGATCCCATGGGCCGCTATCAAATGCGCGAGATCATTCTGTCCCTCAAGCAGCAGGGCAAAACGGTGTTTTTCAACAGCCATATCCTGGCGGATGTGGAAGTTATCTGCAACCGAGTCGGCCTGATCATCGGCGGCAAATTGGTGCATCAGGGAACTTTGGATGACTTGCTGGGAGAGAGCAAAAGCTATCGGGTACAGGGGCACGGTGGCGCCGTCGAACAGTTCCGCGACCGCCTAGAGCACTTCTCGATTCAGGGATCCCATTGGTCGGGGGAATGGAGTGGATCCCTACCGGAGTTGCTGAGCCTTTTGAACCAAGCGGGGGCACTGGTCACCGACTTGCATTGGCAACGGCAATCCCTAGAAGAATTCTTTGTGGAGCAAGTGCGGGCCATTGAAGGGGATCATCCGGTCTCTGCCTAGGCTGGCCGTTCGCACTGGTGCTATGGAGAACCCCGAGAGCACGACGGAGTTCTGCCCTGAGTATTTCCCAGTAGGGGACTCTGTGCTGATACATTTACGCTGAACACTGCTGAACATCACTGTTCAACTATGCAGCGATAGCATTCTGTTTGTTTCCAAACAGAATGGCGGTATCCCGCAAAGCTTTGAGTAGAATACCCAAAGCGCAGTTTCCGTGTCGTCTTACTACCAATTTTCTGCTTTGCTTTGGCTACCATGTTGGCAGACTCGAAAGTAAACAGAAAGATCAACTAGTAGTAATCCGTACTGAACATATTATACATTATTTTCAGTATAGTTGAGCTTATTATTGACTAGAGTCATGCTCCGCACCGCTAATCGGCGGCAATAACAGCCCGGTAGTAGCCTTCCAACTGTTGGGTGGCTGCCGACCAGCTCCAACGTTCTGCCTCTTGGCGGGCTTGCTGTCGGAAGAGCTGCCGCTGCCCGGCACTGCTGAGCAGTTGCTGGGTAACCTGGACAAAGTCGCTATCCGAATTGGGATCGAACAGAAAGCCATTGCGCCCACTGTCCACCACATCGGTAATGCCGCCGCAGCGGGGGGCGATCACCGGACAACCGGCAGCCATGGCTTCCAACAGAACCAGCCCCAAGGTCTCGGTGCGGGAGGGGAACACGAACAAATCCGCCGAAGCAAAGGCCGCTGCCAGAGACTCCCCCTGCAGATAGCCCGTAAACACCACATCGTAGCCGGCAAAATGTTGCTCCAGGGATCCCCGCTCTGGCCCATCTCCCACAATAGCCAAGCGGGCTTGGGGGATCTGCTCCAACAAGACCCGGATCCGCCCCACTTCCTTCTCAGCCGAAAGCCGCCCCACATAGAGCAAAAGAGGCCGTTCCGGTTGCCCCGCCGTGAGCCGAGCCCGCATTTCTGAACTGGCCGCCTGGGGATGAAACAACTCCGTGTCCACTCCTCGCTGCCACAGCTGCACCCGCTCAATGCCGTGGGCGCTCAGCTCCTGCATCATGGCCGTCGAGGTGCAAAGATTGACCCGCGCCAAATTGTGCCCCAGCTTCAGGAGATTCCACAAAACCCCCTCCAGAAAGCCCAGCCCATAATGCTGCAGATACTTCGGCAGATGGGTATGGTAGGAGGCCACCAGCGGGATCCCCATCGTCTGGCTGTAGTAGAGGCCCCCCAATCCCAAAACTGCCGGGTTCACCACGTGGATCACATCCGGTCGGAAACGGCTGAGCAACTTGCCGATGGCCGGGCCGGGGGCAGCCAGCTTCAACTCTGGATACAGAGGCAGCGGCATCCCCGGGATCCCGTAGACCCGTGCCCGTGCAAACCGCCGGGGGGCTCCCCGGGGCGCGACGATGAGCACCGAGTTACCACGAGCGGTTAGGTGACGCACCGTGTGGCAGAGGCGGGTAACGATGCCATCCACCTTGGGCAGAAACGTCTCCGTAAATAGGGCTATGCGCATCAGGGATCCCAAGCCTACTGTTATTGCTCCGCAACGCTGCTGCGACCGCGCCACTCGGACGGAGCCCTTAAAGACTCTAGAATGAGTGTTGCACAAAACGGCAACGCTGCTACGACCTCCGTCAGCAGACTTGAGTACCTCACTCCACCGGAAAAGAATGGGGCGTTGGCTCAGGTTCGGTGAAAGTCTGCACTTGGCCTTGGCCAAGCGTATCTGCGGCGGTTTTGCTGATCAACAGTAAGGTCGCCGCCAGGGCCAGCCCAATAACATCCCGCCACATGCTCCACTCCTCAACTCCTCACTCCTCTTGCCCATTACTGTAGCGGCGGTTTTCTCGACTGGGCAGTGATGGAGGACGGATTTTTACATAACACGAACCACTGCCAAAATTGCGGCTTTGCCCCCTGCCGGCTAGTCCCGGAACGTCAGCTGCAAGCTGGTTATCAGCAGCACCAAAGAAGAGACCGCCATCACCCCTCCCCAAAACCAGTAGGGCAAGAACAAGTTTTGGGCAATCTGGCTGGAATCGGAGTGGATCACCTGCCCGTTGATCACAGCAGAGGCCGTAAACAAGTAGTCGAGCTGGTGGTAGGTGCTCACACAGGCCTGCACCCCCAAAAACTGTGCGGCAAAGCCCCGCAGCCAGGGGGAGGCCCAGCGAGCTACCGCCAGGATCCCCAAACCCATACCCAAGAGGAACAGGAGGCCAAAGGGAGAGCGAACCCAGAGCAGCGTCGATAGCAACAGCAGGGATCCCAAAGCCAACAACCCCAACTGGGCCGTACCTTGACGACGAGAAGCCAGGATAAAAACCGCCCCGGCCATTGGGGGCCCCATTGGCCCACCGGCGGCCACCAAAGCTCGACCCACCGGCCCCAAAAACAAGTGCCCACTGTGAAAGGCCAACCCCGACCCGTCGGGATAGATCTCCAGACGATGAAACTCCCCACCCAACAGCACTGCCGTCAAGCCGTGGCCCATCTCATGAAACCAGGTGGCCAGAATCGTAAAGGGGTAGAGGATATAGTTGCCCCAGGGGAGCTGCCAGAGCAAGACCGTCAGACCTGCAGCAGCCACCAACCAAACCAAGCTGTGCCGGCCAGGTTTCTCGGAAGGGGAGGGAGGCAGCTCAAACTGAGTCATAGAGCAGCAGTGGGTAGACAGAAAAAAGCCTAAAACGCCTCGTCTTCTTAGACGACTGCCGGCAGAGGAGAGTTCCAAGCCAACCCCGAGAAAATCCAGAAAAACATATGTCTCAAACCAGTTTGCAATGGATGTAGGTCAGGTAGGCTGAAAAAGACTCTGAGGGATCCCTGTCTGTGGCCACCTTCCTGCGCGACTGGAGCTATCAATTTCCTTGGCTTTACCGCAGCATCAGTCGCGGGGCTGCCCTGGCAGTGGGCGGATATGAGCGGTTGCGGAGATTGCCCCTACAAGGGATCCAGATTCATCCCCAGGAGCGGGTGTTGGATCTCTGCTGTGGCCCGGCTGAAGTAACCCCACTGTTGGCGGAGCTGAGCCAGCAGGTGGTGGGCCTGGATGCTTCCCCCAAAGCTCTAGCGGCAGCCCGCAAACGCCTTCCCCAGGTGGAGTTTGTGGAGGCCTTTGCCCAAGATATGCCCTTTCCCAATGCCAGCTTTGATTGGGTGCATACCAGCTTGGCTCTGCACGAATTGTCCTTCGCCGACTTGGAGCAGGTGCTGCGGGAAGTGTGGCGGGTGCTCAAGCCGGGGGGAGGACTCTTGATTCTGGATCTGCACGCGCCTCGACAACCCTTGATCTGGCCTGGGCTGGCCCTCTTTTTGGCCCTGTTTGAAACCGAGACCGCCTGGGAGCTACTCAAGCTGGACTTGCCCGAGCATTTGCAGCAGCAGGGTTGGCAATCCATCCGGCAGACCCTCCACGCTGGGGGAGCTCTGCAGGTTATCCAGGCGCGAAAGCCTGCCGCCTGAGCTGCACCCCTGAGAGCGGCAGTCAGCCCTGGTGCCAAAAGGGAGTGCCGAGGACAGGCGTACTGGGCTGAGCTGTTTCCTGAGGGATCATGGCCCCGGCCAGGTAGGCTCGGCGGCCTGAACGCACCGCTTCTGCAAAGGCCTCGGCCATGACCACCGGATCCCGGGCCAAGGCCACCGCCGTGTTTAGCAGCACCCCGTCGAAGCCCCACTCCATCACCTGGCAGGCATGGGAGGGCAGGCCCAAGCCGGCATCCACGATCAGCGGCGCTTCAATCCGTTCCCGCAGCAGGCGTAAGCTGTAGGGGTTGAGGGGGCCTTTCCCGGTGCCGATGGGGGCCGCCCAGGGCATCACCACCTCACAGCCAGCATCCAAAAGCCGCTGGCAGAGCACCAGGTCGTCGGTGCTATAGGGCAGCACCTTAAAGCCGCGCCGGACCAGCTCAGCAGCAGCAGTGGGCAGTTGCACGGGATCCGGCTGCAGCGTGTAGTCATCCCCGATCAACTCCAGCTTGATCCAGTCGGTGCCGAACACCTCCCGCGCCATCTCCGCCGTTGTGATCACCTCCTGCACGCTGTGGCAGCCGGCGGTGTTGGGCAGAACTGGGATCCCCATCTTCTGCAACAGAGCCCAGAACCTCTGGGAAGTTTCTGGCCCCAGTGCCCCTTGCCGCCGCAGAGAAACCGTCAACAAACAGGGCTGCGCGCGCGCCACCGCCTGCTCCAAAATGGCTGGCGAAGGGTAGCGAGCCGTACCCAACATCAGGCGGCTGGGCAACGGTTGGCCGTAGAGAACCAAAGGATCCTCATCGGCCAGAGTTGAGGGAGAGCAATGGAGAAGGGTGGACATGGCTGAGGCAGATAGAAAAGCGGACTTGAGCGCTAGCCGCCGGCAACCGGAGTGACGATCTCCACCTGGTCGCCTTCTTGCAGACGGGTTTGCTCGTATTGGGCACGCGGCACAAACTTCAGATTAACCGCTACCGCGAAAGGGCCGCTGGCCCCCACCTGAGCCACTGCCTCGGCCAAAGTGGTGCCTTCCGGCAAATCGTAAGGCTTTTGGTTGATCAAGACACGCATGGCGACAGGGACTCACCGGAAAGAGGGGCAGCCTGCACCTGAAAGGGGATCCCAAGCTGCTGGGCCAAGCGACAACTACCCTGGTGGAGATACTCCAAAACAGCATCGTGGATGGCCGGGGAGATCAGAAAGCCATGGCGATAGAGGCCGTTGATCTGCAACAGGCGAGGTGAGCGCTCCACCACGGCTGGCAAATGGTCTGCCAAGGTGGGACGACATTGGCTGCCCAATTCCAGGATACGCGCTTCTGCAAAGGCAGGATGTACGGCGTAGGCGGCGCTGAGCAACTCCAAAGCCGAGCGAACGCTCACCGGCGAGCGATCCTCAGATTCGATTTCAGTGGCCCCCACCACAAACACCTGACCCGGCTTGGGAGCGATGTAGATCGGGTAGCGAGGGTGCAACAGCCGGGTTGGGCGCCGCAAAGAGACTTCTGGGGCATACAGGCGCACCACCTCACCCCGAACTCCGCGCAGCAGTTTTTGCCCGCCCCATTCTTTTTGGGATCCCAGGCCGCGGCAATCCAAAACCCACCCACCGGTTTGCTGCTGCCAAGCTTGGGCCTGCTCCAGATCCCAAGGGCAACCCCACTCCACTTCCACCTCGTGCTGCCGCAACTTGGCCAGTAAAGCTGCCAACAGTTGGCGGTTGTCCAGTTGGCCCTCTTGGGGAAGATACAGACCCTGCACAAATCGCCCGGCTACCGACGGCTCCAGCTCGGCCAGAGCCTGAGCATCCAGAGGCTGGGGCTTAGGGAGAGCGGGAAGGCGCTCCACCACAGCGGCCAGCAGGGACGAGAAACGTCTGGCTTCCCCGGCATCTTGGCGGTGCCAGAGGATCAGAGTGCCTTCTTGCTGAAAGAAAACCGGCTGCGGCAAGCTGGCCAAAAGAGAGGGCCAACGAGAAAGGGCGTAGTATCCCTGGGCCACCACACTGGCTTCGGCGATGGCAGACTCGGCTAGGGGAGCCAGCATAGCAGCGGCAAAATGGGCAGCACTGCTCTCAACAGCAGCAGCAGGAGCCGCCTCCACAATGCGGACGGGATGCCCAACCTCGACAAGGCTGGCGGCCAACAAACGCCCCATCAGCCCAGCCCCGAGGACAAGGATGGGATCCCGCTGCGCTGCCCAAGGCAAAGTGATCCCTACTGCTGACGCAGCAGCGGATGGGCCCGTCAGGCTGGCTGCCGGATTTGTCAGAGAAGAGGAGGGTGGAAGGGTTAAAGTGCCCCGCACCACTGGCACGATGGATTCCATACTGGATCCCATGATAGGCTCTCGGGTTCTGCGATGAATCTGTTCCCACAGCATCCCAGGGGTGGGCACAGTGTTGTTCGACCACGACCCGACGGTCTACTTGAGTGGGCTGTGCGATAAAGCAAAAGCCGCTCTACTAGCTTGCTAAGGCCTACGGCCCACCAAGGGGAACCGCGTAGCGGTAGGGCGGAGCTTGTTCGCTTTAGCGGCGCGGAGCGCCAAACCCAGTTTTCTTGGTCACACCACCAGCAAAGAGAGATCCAAAGCCTTGGCCGAGTGGGTGAGAGCCCCGACGCTGACGTAATTCACGCCTGCCTCGGCCACTTGCCTGGCCCGTTCCGGGGTCATGTTGCCGCTGGCCTCGAGGGGAACTCTTCCTCCCACCCGTTGGACGGCTGTCTGGATTTCTTCCAGGGTGAAGTTATCCAAAAGGATGAGATCGGCTCCTGCTGCCAAAGCCTCTTCCAGTTCCTGGAGATCCCGCACCTCCACCTCCACCTTGAGGTGGTGGGGAGCGCCTTCCTTGGCCCGCTTGACGGCTGCCAAAACGCCTCCCGTGCCGCGGTCGCGACAGTGTTGCGTAGCAATAATGTGGTTTTCCTTAATCAAGATGCCGTCGAACAGCCCAAAGCGGTGGTTTTTGCCGCCCCCTACCCGTACTGCATACTTCTCCAGGGCGCGCAGGCCGGGAGTGGTCTTGCGGGTGTCCAGGAGCTGGGTTGAGGTTCCCCGGAGAGCCTCTACATAAGTGCGGGTGAAGGTGGCAATGCCGGACAGCCTTTGGAGAAGGTTGAGGGCCAGCCGCTCCCCTGCCAAGATGCCCCGCAGGGATCCCTTGAGGTGGGCCACTTCTTGACCGACAGCCACCCTGGCCCCTTCCTCCACCCCAGGGGTGAACTCTACCTGGGGATCCACCAGCCGAAAAACCCGCTTGGCAATCTCCAGACCGGCCAGGATCCCTGTCTCCTTGGCCAGGATTACCGCTTCACCCTCCAGTCCTGGGGGTAGGGTCAGCTCTGTGGTGAGGTCGCCGTGCCCCAGGTCTTCCCACAGCCAAGCGCGAAGGGTCTCCTCAGGTATGTAAACTTCTTCCATTTTCGGTTTGGTTTTAGGCTCCAGGATAAGCCCTACTTCTCAGCCTGAACAAGCAACAGGATCCCTCGCCTGCCCTGGCACCGCCTGTGGATTTTTCTCCCACCGGCAGGAATCTTCATCAACTGGGCAACTTGAAAGCCAATCTTGCCACTTGGATGCGGTTGGAATCTCTGCGCAATCCCTATCGAGTTCAAGTTTGGGGCAACCGTCTCGCGGCTTTGGAGATGACGCTGCGCTATGGAGAACAAACCCTGCTGAGGACATGAAGCTCCCCCCTTGCGCGACCCCATCCCATCTATCCCCAAAACTTCCCCAAAGCCGGAAAAAGCGGCTACGGGGTGTCTTTCGGCCTCTCCTCTGCTGGTTCGGGCGCTGTGTCCGGCTCCTGAGCAAGAGCAGAGTCCTCAAGGTTAGGCAAGGACTCCGTCCCGCTGGCGCGAACGGCTTCCGGGGAGGTTTCTGGCTCCTCGTTATCGCCAGGCGACGCTTCTGTGAGCACGTCGGCGGTGTGTGGCACTGAAGCAGGCTGGGCGGCAACAGGTTCCGGAGCAGAAGGAGGAGGGGCAGTTGGGATCCCGGCTTCTTCTTCAGGAACGACCGCAGGTGGTTGAGCAGCTTCTCTTTCTTCTTTTTCTTCCTTTTGCCGTTCGTAGCGGCGGCGTTTGTTGCCCTCGTCCACCAGCACGTACACCAGGCTGAGGAGAGAGAGCCCCGCTGTTCCAATCAAAACCCAAAGTAAATTGTTGTCTATGGTCATGGGGTGAGCTCCGTCAAACGCTGCTGGCGGTGGAGGGATGTTGCTCCTTAAGGCTTGATCTTACCGTTGAAGCCGCTCTGCCAAATCTTTCTGCCAAATCTTAAAGATTGGAAAGATTGGGTTCACCAGTTTTGTCATTTTGTGTGTCATGCGCTATCTCAAGTTTTACAAACCCTATGGCGTGCTCACCCAATTCACCGACCAAGCGGGACGGCCTACCCTCAAGTCTTTTATTCCGGTGCCCAAAGTTTATCCGGTGGGGCGGTTGGATCGCGACAGCGAAGGGCTGCTCCTGCTGACCGATGATGGTCGCCTCAATGCCCGCTTGATCGACCCCAAGTTCGGCCATGAGCGCACCTACTGGGTTCAGGTGGAAGGGATCCCCACCCCCCAAGCCCTGCAACAGTTGCAACAGGGGCTGATCATCCAAGGGCGAAAAACGCGCCCGGCCCAGGTTAAGGTCTTGGCTGAGGAACCCACCCTGCCGCCACGGGATCCCCCCATCCGCTTTCGCCGCTCCATCCCCACCACCTGGCTGGAACTGACGCTGCGGGAGGGTCGCAATCGCCAGGTGCGCCGCATGACTGCCGCCGTTGGGATCCCAACTTTGCGGTTGGTTCGGGTTGGACTGGGGCCTCTTTCTCTGGTGGGGCTTGCTCCCGGCCAGTGGCAAGATCTCAGCGAGGCAGAACTGGCCCAGCTACGGCAATATTGTTTTCCGTGACGTACTCCCGACTCCGACTGCTAGGTAGTACGGAGCAGGCTTCTCGCCTCAACGGGTAGCTATCGCAAGAACCCTCAGCGAGCAGACACAGGATGTCCCACTGCGTAGCTGCACCAGATTCCAACAAAGCTGTTCTGTACAGCTAGGTTGACCACAGCACAAAGACCGCCTTTCATCCCGACCCTCATGCTGATGCATGGAGGGCGAGGCTTCCCAGCGGACTAGCTAAACCATTGATTTTCTGACCCATTGCAGTTATTTCAAGTTAGATTAAGACGCTTTCAAAATGCTCCACGCTGCTTCTGCAACCACCCTCGGGCGGAAGACTTTCTCAGTGGCTCAGGCGTCTCACCCTAAACTGAAATGACTATAACTTACTGATCACTACAGTATTGTCCTTGTTCCCAATTGTGCTTGAGGCCCACTCAGTCGGGCATGAGGGCGTGGACGCGCTTGCCACCATTGGGATAGAGAAGGGCACGTTTGGGGCCGTGGATGGGATCTTCGACAATGATCGTCTGGTCGCGGCTGGCCCCCAGAGAAACAATGGCAATCGGCACCTGCATCAACTGTGCCAAAAACTTCAGGTAATCATGGGCTTCGGGGGGCAAGTCTTGGATGGAGCGGCAATCTTTGGTGGAACATTTCCAGCCCGGCAGGGTTTCGTAGATGGGTTTGCACTGGGCGAAAACCCGGGCATCGCTGGGAAAGTGACGAATTTCCCGACCCTGGTACTCGTAGGCAACGCACACCTTGATCTCATCCAAGCCATCCAGCACATCCAGCTTGGTGATGGCCAGGCAGTCTAGGCCATTGATCCGCACCGCGTAGCGCCCGATCACCCCGTCAAACCAGCCGCAGCGCCGTTGTCGTCCGGTGGTGGTGCCAAATTCAGCACCGGTTGCCCCCAGGTACGCCCCGATCTCATCTTTGAGCTCGGTGGGGAAAGGGCCTTCCCCAACGCGGGTGGTATAGGCTTTGGCCACCCCGATCACCCGGTCAATGCTGGTGGGGCCGATCCCAGCGCCAATACAAGCGCCACCGGCAATGGGATGGGAGGAGGTGACGTAGGGGTAGGTGCCGTAGTCGAGATCCAACAGGGTGCCTTGAGCCCCTTCAAACAGGATGTTCTCCCGATCTTCGATGGCTTGGGTGAGAAGCAGAGCAGCGTCGGTAACATAGGGGCGCAGCCGCTCGGCATAGGCCAGGTATTGCTCGATGATCGGCTCGGGATCCAGGGGGGGCAGATTATAGATCTTCTCCAGCAAGACATTTTTGTAGGGAATGGCCCAACTGAGGCGTTCCCGCAACTGGTCAGGGTACATCAAGTCCACAACGCGAATGCCCATGCGCTCTGCCTTGTCGGCATAGGTGGGGCCAATACCCCGTCCGGTGGTGCCCAGCTTGTAGATGCCGCGCCGCTCCTCTTCTGCGATGTCGATGACCCGGTGGTAGGGCAGGGTAACGTGGGCTGTTTCGGCGATGAATAGGTTGTCGGTGGAAATGCCCAATTGATGCAGTTGGTCGATCTCGGCCAGCAAAACTTCGGGATCGATCACCGTGCCGCTGGCGATGATGCAGCGTTTGTCGGGGTAGAGAATGCCGGAGGGGATCAGGTGTAGCTTGAAAGTTTGCCCCGCCACCACCAGGGTATGCCCTGCATTCACCCCGCCTTGATAGCGGACGACCACATGCGCCTTTTCACTGAGGAGGTCGGTGATCTTCCCTTTTCCTTCGTCGCCCCACTGGGCACCGACAACCACGACGTTTGCCAAGAGCTTCTCCTACAGTCCGTAGACGGCACAAAAAATCCCCTTTGCGGGGGCTGCTGCACTAATCTACCGCATCGCTCCGGGCACTGTTGAGGGATCAGGACAAAAACGTTAACAATCGATTAACTTTTCTCCAGCAGGGGACAAGGTGGAGATGAACGGGATCCCCGAACCCTCTGACGAGCAAGCAGGGATCCTGCGTTGGCATGCCCCCTGCCTTTAGGCAGGGGATTCTGGTTCCTGGTTCTGCGACAGCACTTACCGTGTTGGGTTGCCCCTCCACGACAGCGGTGCTCATCGCGGCAGCGGGCCGTAGGCCTTTCTCCCCAGGCGTTACCCCTTGCAGGGCGGTTCCCTCTCGCGCCAGCGGGACGGAGTCCTTATGCCCTTAGGTACCGCTGCGAACAACCACTACAAAACCTATTGAAGCTGCATCCAGTCGTGAGACTGTTGGGTTTTTATAGCGCTCCGTGCCGCCGTAGGCGAGAGCAGTTAACTACCCTGCCACTGCGGGCAGCGTAGCACAAAGCCGCTTGGGCGCACCCTAGACGGGTTGGGAATAATCCGACAAACTCAGGCAGCGCTCTCGAATGGCCTGTAAGTTGAGGGCCAAATCTCGGCAAATGCGGCGCTCCACCAGACCGACAGGCATTCTGCGAGGGGGCTTGACCTGCAGGTGGTAGGTGAGCAAGGTCTGATGGGCCGACAAATCGGCCAGATCCCAAAACCCCTCGAAGATGAGAAAATCCCCTTCTGTTTTTTGAAAGCGAAGTTGCTGGGGAAAGATCTCCTCGATAGCCAGCACCACCGCAGCAGAAAATTGGGCAAATAAAACCTTTTGGGATCCCACTTGACGTACCAGTGTGCGGCCATCCTCACGGCCAATGACGCGGCTTTCCACCAAGTTGGGAATAAACTCTGCCAGATGGTCGTAGTCGGTCAAAACCTGCCAGACCTGCTGCCGCTCCACCGGAATCAGGACGCGACCTCGCACTTGGCAGCGGCGCTCCCCCAAATCCTCCACCTCCACCTGGATGTCTGAGGACTCCGTCCCGCTGACGCCAGCAGGAATGGGGATCCCATCTTCTGGGGTGGGGTCTTGGGGATCCCATTCAGGGTCAGAAGGCATGGCGAGAACTTCAGTCGCGTAGGTGCTGTAGAGCAGTGCAGAAACAGGAGAGGGAATCGATTTTTGACTGGACAAACCATTCGCCAGCAGTTCCAATAGGCTGCCCCCCTGTGTTTTCTATTGTATCAGGGAACTGTATAGCAGATAACGAACTCTAGGGGAGAAGGGCCTGGAACCAACCGACGATCACCTGCCAAACCTGTTCTAGAAGGGCAAAGGGATCCCGCAGCTCCTGCAGCACCTGCCGCGGGCCAATTCTAAAGACCACGTACAACACGGCCAAGATGATTACAATCCCCACCGTTGTCCAGATGGCCTCTCGAACCACCCGCACCCAAAAAACCAGCATAAAAATGGCGATGGCTACAGCGGCAACCAGCGGCAATGTGTCCAGTACCATCGGATCCCACCTCGTTTGGCTCAGATGTTTCAGATTTAACTCCACTGTAGCCAGCTTGAACTGAAAACAGGTGTTCGTAGATGTCCGTTGACAAGGGATCTCCTCTCGTAAAATGGGATCACCTCGAGATAACCCCTCTTTAGCTGGGCTAGACCTATGGACATCATCACCCTTGGCTGGATTGCCGTCCCCACTTTCTTCGTTCTTTCCATTGCCCTGGTGGTCTGGGGGCGCAACGGCATGTAATTTGTCATGCCTGGATTGAGCCTCACATCCATCTTGCATTCATCTTGTTGTTCCTGCCGCCGATATTGACGGGGTTACCCCCGCTCACACCATGGAAACCGATCTTCCCTTGGTCGCCCGCATCGCCTACGGAAGCATCTTTTTGCTGTTGACAGCCGTAACCCTGGGCGTTGGCTACATTACCTTCATCGACTGGCGGGATCGGCGGCGACGCAACGAAGTTGAGCGCAAAGCCCGTCGCTCCAAGCGCTAGGGCCGGTGTTGAGCCTGCTCAGGTTAATCTTCAACCCAACTCAGGGTGGGGACGGCTAGATAAGGCAAGGGATCCTGGGGTTGCAGTTGAGAAAGATGCCGCAGGATGCCCTGGTTAGCCTGCCACAGGGCTTGCACATCCCATCCGGCGTAGGTGGGCAGAAAGTCCGCCAGCTTGCGGTTAGCTTCCCCCAGCAGGATCATGCAGCCACGGCGATTGTCGTTCTGCAGGTGATAGTAGGCCACTGCCGTCTGCAATAGACCCTGGTAAAAACGCCGCTCTGGATCCACTGCTTCCATCCACAGGGCCTCTAGGGTGTCGTGGCAGGCGTAAAATTCCCCCCGGTTAAACTGCTCGGCGGCCAGACGCAGCGCTTCTGAGGGGGCGTCGCTCATGTCGCTAGGCACAGTTGTGGGCTAGGGGTGAGGTCTGCACAGGCAGGGATCCCTGCGGCAACACCAGGGTAAAGCAGGTTTTGCCTTGAGAGCTCTCCACTGAGACGCTGCCCCCCAGCCGCTGCATCCACTGCTTGACCAAAGCCAGGCCCAGGCCGGTGCCGCCCCGCTTCCAGGGATCCCCGCTGGGAATGCGGTAAAACTTCTCGAAGATGCGCTCCCACTCGCTGTGGGGAATTTCTACTCCCTCGTTGATCACCCGAATTTCCACCTGCTGCGGGCCAGAGTGCTGCGCTGTTACCCAGATGTTGCACCTTGGGGGAGTATACTTGCAGGCGTTGTTGACCAGCTCCTGCACCACCCGCTCCAGGCCACCTTGATCGGTGAGCACCTTGCCCACATTTGGCGCAATCTGCCACTGCAACCGTTGCTGGTTGGCCTGGGCCCGCTGTAGAAACGGCTCCAGCACGCTGGGCAGCCAGGTTGCCAGCGGCACTTCTTCCAGATGGAGCGTTTTGGATCCCTGCTCCAACCGCTGCAGATCCAGCAGGTCGTTCACCAATTCCGCCTCCCGCTCACACTCCTGCTCCAAAATCTTGAGATATTGCTCTCGTTTTTGGGGGGCGCGGGCGGTTTTCAGCAGTTGGATGGCCATCCTCATGTTGGTGATGGGGGTGCGCAGCTCGTGGGAGACGGTGCTCAAAAAATCATCTTTGAGGCGGTTGAGGCGCTCCAGCTCACCAATTTGCTGCACAGAAGCCTGGTAGAGGCGGGCCTGGCGGATGGCAATGGCGCAGTGATCCGCCACCTGCTGCACCACCTGCACCTCCAGTTCATCAAAGCACTCAGCTGCCGGCTTCGCCAGCCAGAGATCCCCCAGCACCCCTTGGTCATCCCGCAGCGGGCACACCAGCAGGGTCAGCCCTTCCCGACGGGGGATCCAGCCCTGCCCAGGCAAGTGGCAGAATTGCATCGCTTGACCCTCTTGCAGGTGCCGGTAAAGATCGGGGTAGTCGGCCAAGGTCAGGGTGATCCCACCGGCAGGTGGTAGAGCAGAGGTGTATTCATAGCGCACCGTCGCCTGGCCAGATGCCCAATCGTAGAGACAGAGATCGCAACCTTGAATGGGCAACCCCAGAGCCAACTCCTGCACCACTGCCCGCAGGATCTGGGCTTCCTCCAAACTGCTGCGCACCTGGTCGGTGACCCGCTGCAAGAGGGCATCCATAGCCAGAGATCGCTGCAGGGCCGCCGTCCGCTCCTGCACCTCCTGCTCCAGACGGGCGTTGAGGGTTTGCAACTGCCGGTAGAGCTGATTTTGCGTAATGGACAGGGCCAAATGTACCCCGACCCGACTCATCAGCTCTTGCTCTGCAGCTGACCAAGCCTTAGGCTCGTCAATTTTCAGCTCCCGCCAGGCAGCAAAAGAGATCAAAGGCAGTTCTTGTCTGGGATCCCCCTGGGTAAACCAACGGTAGCCCGCCCAGTGGGTTTCTTGGTAAACGGCCCCGCGAAACACGCTCAGCCAGCCCACCGGCTGGTCATTCCAGGCGAGCTGGGCCACCAGCAGGCCACGAATGGGTGTCTGCTTCATCTGCTCTTGCAGCTCCGGCCATTTCTCCAAGTGGGATAGCGACCACATCTTCACCCAGCCCCCCGCTCCTCCGGCCCTTCCGAGCTGCTCCTGTAGCCAGGTGTCGTAGCTTGCCGGGGGTTGCACACCATGACAACAGAGGGTGTCTGCGCCCATAAAGTGGATCCGCAGCCGCGCCCCGATCCCCTGCAAACCGGCAGCAAGCTGCTCCAGCACCGTAGTCAAGGTCGTCTCCGGGTGTAGGGGCGAATAAACCAGGGCAGCAATTTGGTTGATTAGGCGTTCCTGCTGCGCCTTTTGCCGCGCTTGCTCCAGCAATTCCGCCTGAGCAATGGCAATGGAAACTTGATCCGCCAGCAACTGCACCACCTGCAGCTCTTCTGGAGAATACAGACGAGGCTCAGCATGATGGGAGACCAACAGCCCCCATAGCTCCTGGTGATGCATCAGGGGAACCACCAAGGAAGAGGCCACCCCCATGGATTTCAAATAGTGGACATGGCAGGGATCCACAGGCCGCTGCAGCGGCTCGCCCAGAGGAACCCTAGCAGACAACCCCCAAGACTCCGGCTGGCTGATGGAACGGCTTTGCGCCTCCACATCCACAATCACCCGCGCCTGGGCCGAACGAAACAACCGCCGCGCCTCCACCGGAATATCCCCTGCCGGGAAAGTCATCCCCAAGAGCGAGGGCAGCCGCTCCCCGCCTCGTGCTTCCGCCACCACCGTTCCGTGACCTTCGGGATCAAAGCGGTAAACCTTCACCCGATCCGTTTCCAGAAAAGACCGTATCTCTTCCGCTGTTGCCTTGAGGATTTCCTCCAGCTCCAGGGATTGCCGAATCTGGTGGGTGATGCGGTTGATGAGGGCATCTCGGCTGGGTCGAGCTGCAGCAGCCCACGTTTCAGTATCCATAGTTGCAAGCCCCTAGCCCCTGGGATTAACGGGAAGTATCTAGAGATACATCCCTTTTTTCCAGCATAGGATGTCTTTGAGAAAGGTAAGCGGGCTCAAAAGAAAAGTTAAAGAAAAAGTTAAAAATGGTAACTCAGGGTTTCCCGGGTTGGAATCGCCTGAGATCTGGAGCCGGGAATGGCCTACGGCTCACCCGCGCCCTTGGAAAGCAGAGCATGACTCTAGTCAATGATACGCTGGACTATACTGAAAATAATGTACAGTATGTTCAGTATGGCTGCTTGGCATGGCTAGATATGTAAAACCGAGAGAAGCGGCGGATTATTTTGGGGTGTGTCTCCACACTTTGAGGCGATGGGAACAGAAAGGCTGGATCAAGGCAATACGTACACCATCCGGTAGGGCGAGAAGGTATGACCTCGACAGCTACATCAGAGCGCCCAAAAAGGACAAACGAGTCGTTTTGTACGCCCGAGTCAGCAGTCGAGGGCAGAAACCAGACTTGGAAAGACAGATTGCAAGACTGGTTGACCTCTACCCTGGAGCCGAAGTGGTCGGAGAGATTGGCGGCGGTCTCGACTTCAAAAGACCAAAGTTCCTTGCCTTATTGGAGCGAGTTCGTACAGGAGATAT
>NZ_JBSSCV010000038.1:0-20610 GCF_054060065.1 Thermostichus sp. MS-CIW-37
TGGCTTGCCAACTGCAGGGCTACCGTTCGCGCCAGCGGGCCGGAGGCCTTAAGCCCGCCCTGTACTGCGAAGCAGTCAGGGTCGGGTAGTTTACTCTCTTGCTTGGAGATAATCCTTTTCTCCCTCAGGAAAGCTGAGGGTTGATGGCTCGGAGCACCTGGGAAGCACCACGATGGAAGGTTTATTTAACCGTATCGACGCAGCCGCTGGATAAAAAATCCATCCCGATCCTGTCGGTGGGGCCAAATGAGCAGGGGATCCCCTTCAGCAGCCCAATTGGGGTGGCTGTCGAGAAAGGCTTGAATGATCTCCTCGTTTTCGGCAGGGTGCAGCGTGCAGGTGGCGTACACCAACACTCCGCCCGGCTTCAGCCAACGGGCTGCCACTTGCAGGAGCTGGGCTTGCAGGTGGGCCAACTCTGGGATCCGCTCTGGGGTTTGTCGCCAGCGGGCATCGGCATGGCGGTGCAGGGTTCCCAAGCCGGAGCATGGGGCATCCAGCAAAACCCGGTCGGCGCTGTGCCAGGGGGGCAAGGGGGCAGGGGGTAAGGACTCCGTCCCGCTGACGCGATCGGCAGCAGCGCTCAGCGGCAACAGGTCGATGGCCAGGGAACGAATCGAGGTCAAGCCCAAGCGATGGGCATTTTCCTCTAGGCGCCGCAGACGGTGGGGGTGACGATCCAAAGCCCAAATCTCCCCTCGATCCTGCATGTGTTGGGCTATTTGGGTGGTCTTGCCGCCCGGAGCAGCGCAGCAGTCGATCACCCGCTCTCCCGGCTGGGGATCCAGGCAATGCACCACCTGCTGGGCACTGGCATCTTGAACGCTCCACCAACCCTGGGCAAAGCCGGGCAGGGCCGTGATGTCGCCAGCATGATCCTGAAGTCGCAAGGCACCCGGCACCTCGGAGATGGGGAGGGCAGGGATCCCGGCTGCTGCCAAGGCTTGAATGACTTTATTCACATCTGCCCGCAGTGGGTTGACCCGCAAATCCAGGTGGGGTGGCTGATTAAACCAAGCACACAACTGCTCCGTTTCCACCGGCCCCAGGCGCTCCCACCATAGGCTCACCAACCAGTCGGGAAAGCTGTGCAGGATCCCCAAAGCCTGAATTGGGTCGGCTGGCAGAGTGTCCTCGAGGGGCTTGAGGGGATCCTTCTCTGGCTGATCCAACACTTGCCGCTGGTAGGCGCGCAAGATGCCGTTCACCACCCCTGTCAGGGATCCTAGCCCCATCTGGCGGGCCAATTCCACGCTGGTATGGATGGCAGCACTGGCCGGGATCTGATCCAAAAAAGCCAGTTGGTAGAGGCCGAGATGCAAAATCAGTCGCAAATCGGGGGGCTGCTTGTGGGCAGGACGCTGGGCAAAGCAATCGATCAAGGCATCGAGGGTGCGACGACGGCGGGTAACGCCGTACACCAGCTCGCTGACCAGATGCCGGTCGGCGGGGATCAGGCTGCTGTTGGCCAACAAATGCCCCAGAACCAGGTCGGCATAGGCGTTTTGGCGCTCGATTTTCTGCAGAGCCAACAGAGCCAGTTGGCGCGCGTTCATAGTCATCTCAGGATGTTCTCCCATCGCGTCAGCGGTGTGGAGCACTTTAGGGTCTAGAGATCCAGATCTCCGCTGGAGCAAGGCCGCTCCCAGGCGATACTGGAAAAGCCCCTCAAGGGATCCCATCATGCCTTACTCAACTGCTTTTCTGGAGGTGATCCCCGCCATCGACCTTTTGCAGGGCCACGCCGTGCGCCTCTACCAGGGGGATTATGCTCAGGCGGAACAGGTGGCCGATGACCCCATCCAACAGGCCGAAGCTTGGGCGGCACAGGGTGCTCCTCGCCTGCATGTGGTGGATTTGGACGGGGCCAAAAGCGGGGATCCGATTAACCTGCCTACCATCGAGCGCATTGTCCGCAGCCTGGCCATCCCGGTGCAGGTGGGGGGTGGGATCCGATCCCTGGAACGGGCGCGGCAGTTGCTGGAGCTGGGGGTGGATCGGGTGATCGTTGGCACCCTAGCCGTAGAGGATCCTGACACCCTGGAGGCGATGACCCAAGCCTTGCCCGGTCGAGTTTGGGTGGGGATCGACGCTCGGCAGGGGCAAGTGGCCACCCGCGGCTGGCTGAGCACCACTCCCCTGCGGGCCACCGAATTGGTGCAACGGGTGGGGGAACAGGGCGTCGCCGGCATCATCTACACCGACATTGGCCGGGATGGCACCCTGGCCGGCCCCAACCTACAACAGTTGCAGGAGATCCTCGCCATCTCCCGCCTGCCTGTGATTGCTTCGGGGGGAATCGGATCGCTAACGGATTTGCTGGCTTTGTTGAGCTTGCCCGGTTTGACGGGGGCCATTTTGGGTAAAGCCCTCTACTCAGGGGCGATCTCCCTGCAAGAGGCTTTGCGAGCTGTGGGGCCGGGCCGCTGGCAAGATCTACCGCCGGAAACCGGATCCCTGTGGGCCTAGATGTCCACCTCGACGCCGAGCGGAAAGCAGCCTCAGCAATGCCATACTGGGCAAAATCGACAGGCAACTGCATGCAACCAACACTGGCCATCGGTGAAGGTTTTCCAAGACATTTTTGTTTTTTTGTTTTTCAGGTCATGTCCTTTCCCGCGCTTCGCCCTGCTGTTCGAGCTTTACAACCCGAGTTGGTGACCTGGCGCCGCCACATCCACAAGTATCCTGAGCTGGGCTTCCAGGAGAAGCAAACCGCTGCTTACATCAGCCAGCGCCTGAAAAGTTGGGGGATCCCTCACCAGACCGGCATTGCCCACACCGGCATCGTGGCCACCATTGAGGGAGAGCAGCCGGGGCCGGTTTTGGCGCTGCGGGCCGATATGGATGCCCTGCCCATTCATGAGGCCAATGAAGTCGAGTACCGCTCCGCCATCCCCAACGTCATGCACGCCTGTGGCCACGACGGCCATACGGCCATTGCTATGGGCACCGCCAAGCTGCTGCAACAGCACCGTCAACACCTCAAGGGCACGGTCAAGGTCATTTTTCAACCTGCCGAAGAAGGCCCCGGCGGAGCCAAGCCCATGCTGGAGGCGGGGGTTCTGAAAAACCCGGATGTGGAAGCCATCCTCGGCCTACACCTGTGGAATAATCGCCCTCTGGGCACTATTGGCGTGAAAAGTGGCCCCTCGATGGCCTTTGCCGACCGCTTTCAGATTCAGGTGATCGGGCGAGGCGGACATGCTGCCCTTCCCCAACAAACAGTGGATGCCATTGTGGTGGGATCCCACATTGTCAATGCTTTGCAGACCATTGTCTCCCGCAATGTGGATCCGATGCTGCCGGCGGTGGTGACGGTGGGCCGTTTCCGGGCCGGCGATGCCTTCAACGTTATCGCCCCAAGCGCAGAAATTTGGGGTACTGTGCGCAGTTTTCACCCTGAAGTGGCCGATTTGATCCCAAAGCGCATGGAAGAAATCGTTGCCGGCATTTGCCAAGCCTACGGAGCCACCTATGAGTTTCGATTCGAGCGGGGCTATCCGGCGGTTCAAAACGATCCTGCTATGGCAGCTCTGGTGGAACAGTCTGCCCGCGAGGTGTTTGGCCCAGAGGCGAGGATCATCCCAGAGATGACCATGGGCGGAGAGGATGTCTCGTTTTTCCTGAATGAGGTGCCTGGCTGCTACTTTTTCCTGGGATCCGCCAACCCCGAAAGGGGCCTGAACTACCCTCACCACCACCCCCGCTTCGACTTCGATGAGGCTGCCCTTGGCATTGGGGTAGAGCTGTTCCTGCGCTGCATTGAGAACTACACCGGGCAAGCCTTGAGTTAGCGGGAAACCTCGGCTAGGGCCTGAGCAAGTCAGCGGATCCGCTGCCGGGAAGCAGCAAGGGCTTCATAGGTTCTGGGGTGGGACGGGTAGGGGCAGGATCCCCGTCGGTGGGAATGTAGAGGGGCGTTGGGTTGGGATCCCCACCGAAGGCCAGCACAAGGGCTTCCAGCAGGGCCTGTCGCTGTTGCCGGTTCAGGGATTGTACAACGGCTTTGTCTTGGGCGTAGGGGTTGACCGTCAGGCGGTCGGCACCGGGATACCGTTGGGCGATGATTGGCTCATTGGCATCAAAATAGTCCGCCAGCGTCAGTTGCCAGTCAAAGCGGTCGGTCGGGGAGCGACCAGCCACCTGCAGATGGTAAACCATCATCCGCCGCACCAAGGTATCTTCCTCAGGCGTAGGGCCGCCGTCATTGGGGTTAATGGGGGTGTAGACGTTTTCCAGCGGCAGATCCGGCAATGCCTCGTACACCCGCCGCGCCGCTTTGGGGATCAGCCGCAACTGAGCATAGGCAGGCCCGGATCCCAGTAGAACTGCAACGGCAATGCCCAGCAAACCTGGCAAAAGGGCTTGTTTCCTCATCACTGATCGCCCCAAAACTTGTTTCTGTGAAATGAATTGTATTGCAATCAAGCAGTGGTTTCGGATTGTAGATTTGGCAGATTCAGCGATTGAGATCAGGCCACAGTTGGAGTTTTGGGCCATTGCTAATCAATGCTGAGTCCATCCACCACCTGAGGTTGAGGACGCGGTTTGAGAGGGGCCGACTGGGCCAAGCGATCCCGTTGGTGGTGCTCTTGGGAATGCCTTTGCCAGAGGCCAAGAATATCCAACGTTTCGCCGCCATGCTGCGTGTAGCGCTGCCGCACTTTGCACAGTACAGGGGTATTGACGCACACCCCGGAGATGATCACCTGACCTTTGCTCAAGGCGGGCAATTCCTGTAACAGATCCCGTCCGGCAACCTCGACACTGTGGCGCAAATTTTCCTGATCGGCAGGGTTGACAATTCGCATCAAAAATTGGCTCATGCATTGAGACAGAATATCCGAGTCCAACTTGCCAGGGCGTTGCGTGATCAGCCCTACTCCCAGTCCAAACTTGCGTCCTTCGCTGAGGATGGTGCGCAGCACCTGTTTGCAACGGGAAGGCTCGTGGGCAGGGGCAAACCGATGGGCCTCTTCCAGCAAAATAAAGACGGGATAAGGCAAGTAATTTTCGTCCCCCGGCTGGATCTTGCCTTTGTGGGTATTGATCCGAGCATAGTTGGCCTGGCGCAAGATGGCAGCAGCGATCACCTGCTGTTCTTCTTGGCTGATCTCATGCATTTGCAGGATGGTTACCTGCCCCGGCTCAAACAAGTCTTTGGGAGCTAGGTGTTGCAAATTGTCGAAATAGGGAGAACGGTCGATCTGTTCTAATTTCCACTCCAAAGCGGCGGCTGAGGATCCTTGGGATCCATCCTCTGCGGAATCAGCCTCGTTTACGGCATCGATTAAATCCTGAATCGTCCAGCGGAGTGGGTTAAATTGAGTTGTTCTGCGGAAGGCTTTTTCCAGAAAAGATTTTTGCCGATCGCTGGTTTCCGGCAGCAGGGTCAGAATATCAAAGAAGTTGAGAGAAGATACACGAATCTTAATTTCCTGTGGTGAAAGAACCTTGACTTTAGGACGGTAGCCGTCTTCCCCCAAAAACTTGGGGTGGGACTGCATTTCTGCCAGCGTGTGG
The DNA here is from genome assembly GCF_054060065.1 of Thermostichus sp. MS-CIW-37. Taxonomy (NCBI): domain Bacteria; kingdom Bacillati; phylum Cyanobacteriota; class Cyanophyceae; order Thermostichales; family Thermostichaceae; genus Thermostichus; species Thermostichus sp. MS-CIW-37. Next base: position 5,527 of record NZ_JBSSCV010000038.1, read on the forward strand.
TATTCCCCGTGGGGATCGAAAATGAGGACGGCAGCTCGGTTTTTGGGCAAAAGCAGCTCTTCAATCAAAACCCCTGCTGTATAAGATTTGCCGGATCCTGTCCCCGCCAAAATGGCCAGATGGGTGCTGACCATTTCCTTGACGTCCAGTACTACGGGCACTGCTCCCTCATCGCGCAACAACAGGCTGCCCAAGTGAGCACCCCCAATGGCTGTTTCATCTCGTTTGTTCAAAATTGATTTCAGCAGACGATTGGAGGCCAGAAAAACCTTGGCACCGGGATCCGGAGCGCGGCGGGGGTTAATAAAGCCCATCTTCTGATTGAAATAGCCGATGACCTCGACGGTAACCGCATAGATTTCCGGATTGGGATGGGTGAAGCCCACCAGAGCCACAATGGTGCTGGGATCGATTTCGGTATCGGCAAAGATGCGATCGGGAATGTGATCCAGGAGTTGAACCTGGCTAATTTTGCCCAAGATTTGCAGCGTTTGCAATTGGGGATCCTGGACTTCGTAGTAGACGAAATCGCCCACCTTTACCGCTTGGGTATTGGAAGTGATGAAAACATATTGGTTAGAGGTTTCTCCAGGCCCTTTGACGGTGCCAATTACCTCTGGAGAGTCCTCAGTTGGAGAGAGGGTGGCTTCTGGATGGTGGCCATTATCGGTGATTTTTTGGGGCATTAGCGCATCGCTCCTACAGTCATTTTCCAGGCCAATTCTTTGCTTAAGATTTGCAGAGCTCGCCGTTGAGCTGGATCGGCAAACATCGGCGTAATGTCGTTCAAGACTTGGTAGATCAAATGATTGGCAAAGTTGCCGCCACTACTCAGCAGCAAACCATAGTAGGAAAATTGGGTTTGACCTTGGGGATCCTGGTGAAAGCGCAGGATCTCTTCCCGGCTCATGCGAAAAACCGGCGTGTTTACAGGCACCACCACGCGTGGGATCCCTTGTCGGCCACAGCGGCGCTCTTCATCCAGAGCCCCGATTAAAACCACCGAGAGTAGCGTGCGCACCTCATTCTGCAAATCGGGGGAAAAATAGGGATCCGGCTGGCTGGAAAGACGCGGCCCAGAATTGAGGAACATCGGGTTCAGAAGCTGTGTGTTGTAGACCAGACCTACGGCCCAGTGTCGCCGGTCGCTTTCTAGCTTGACAAAGCTGCCGAAGCCATAGTCATCAGGAGTCGGCGGATTTTTGACTTCTAAAGCATCGTCCACCTGCACCACGTAATCACAGTGATTGTTGGAGCGAACCACCTTTCCCAATCTCATCGGACTCGTCTCCGTTGTAGTTTACTCACCGTTTTCCGGGATAGCCTTAGGTTCAGCTTCTCGCGAGCGGCCCAATCTTGCATGAGACGCAAGAAAAGGTTGCGATCCTCATTGCGGATAACGGCTATTTGATCGGCTGTCTCCAGCACATAAGGATAACCTCGCCCAATCACCACCTCACAGCGAACCAGATCCAACAACCAGTCCAACAGTCCTGCCTCATAAACCCAAACGGGTATTTCCAGGCGAGCCGGAAAGTTGTCATTGGTGCGCAGGTAAACAAATCCCACTCGCTCTCGCATTTCTTGGTAGCGATTGAGGATCCCATCTTGGGGGTTGAGGCTGCCGCCGCGGGCACAGATGAAAAAAGGCGTACGATCCCCCCAATCCAACCAGGGGCTGAGCAGTTGCGCATCGTGAAGCTGTGGAGCTTCGGGTAGGTCAAAACAATGCTTCAGCAACGCCACCAAATCGGAAGTGTAGGTGGTGTCTATGTAGGCCACGATAGGGATCCGGCTTTGCTCGCTGGCCCGCAAAAGCTGGAGCAAACACTGCACATAGAAATCTTGGCTTTCTGGCTCGAAGACTTCGGCAAAAGTAGCCACCAGCGCCCCATCCAAAAAGGCCAATTTTCGGGATCCCGGTTGGGATTTTTGAATGTATTCTACGAGTCTCTCGATTTCCATTTGAAAGCGGCGCATGTTAACTATTCGCTCTTTCGGTTCACCGCTGCTGTCGGATCCCAAGTCTCTTGGGGTTAATACATCCACTTGGATGTCTTTTTCGTACAAGCCTGCTGCGCAGTGATAATTTTCATACCAGCCGATTTGCACCAGCGCCACCGGTATTGACAGATCTTTGCTGGGATAAATCTGGGATCCATCCACAGCAAAGGTGGGAATATTTTCAATGACCGATTTCGCCCACTCACGGCTTTCTTCGTAATTGGCCCATTCCTGCTCAAAAGGGATCCTCCAATTGGAGTAGCGATCCCACTCTGCAGTAGGTAAAGCGCCTGGGAAAGGGAATGGAGCTATTTTTTCGGCAATCTCTAGGCTTGACCACTGGCACAAGCTTTCCATGGCCTGCTTATAGTATTCTCTGCGCTCCGACAGCCTTTGATCAAAAGTGGCAAAGGCCTCCCGCTTCTGCTGCAGCACCGCCAGGATCCGGTCGGCTCTAAACACCATGGGCGGGATCCCTCCCTACCGACTTGGATCCGGAGTGCCTTTCCACCCGAATAACATTTTCTGTCATTTGCTCAAAGGTATCGTCGTGGCTGATAACAAATAGCTGCTCAAAAGATCGCAGGTTGGTGATGGCCTCTGCCAGCCGCTGTCGCCGTTGGGCATCCATATTGGTGGTGGGCTCATCGAAAAAGGCAATATTCAGTTGTCCCAACACCTTGAGTAAAGCCAAGCGCACTGCCAAGGCCGCCGACATTTGCTCTCCCCCGGAAAGGCTGGCAAACCGTCGTTTGGGGCTGCCGGCTTCTTGAACGCGGATCTCATAATCGGCTTCCCAGGTCAGGGTGACGTTGGGACGGTTGAGAATTTCTCGGAAGAGGTGATCGGCAGTATGGTTGATCTGCTGCAGGTAGTATTGGGTAATTTGAGGGCCGGCTTTTCTATAGGTATCTCGGCTAAACTTGATAAAGCGGTGCAGGCGTTCTCTCTCAGTTTTTTCGGCCTCGACTTGCTTTAAGCTGGCCTTGGCCTGTTCCAATTGCCGCAACTTTTCCTCAATTTTGCTCAGTTGAGGAGCTAAGCTCTCCAGGCGGGCTTGGGCTTCGGCTTTTTGAATTTCAGTGGCCTGCAAAAGGGATCGAAGGCGCTCATGCTCCTGCGGTTGATACAGAGCAGCTAAGGGATCCCGTGCTGCGCGAAGTTGGGAAAGCTGAGTTTTCAGTTGCTGCCGCTGGGCGTTTAGCTCGGCCAGTTCCTGTTCCCGTTGGGGAAGCAATTTGGCGATGGGTTCCGCCCGCAGATAGAACTCGTGATCCACTCGGTATCGTTCGCGTTCTTCCTGCAGGGATCCCAGCTCTCGATCCAGATGCTCCGTTTGGCATAGGGCCTCCTCGATAGGGTTGAGTGCGGCCTGTAAATCCTGAAGCTGCTGCAGGCAGTCGGCCTGCATTTGTAAATACTGCTTTTCCTGTTTTAGCTCTGCTTTGAGCCGTTCGGCTTGACTTCTGGGATCCCCCAGAGCCTTCAACGTTTCGGCGGCTTTTTCAATTTGGGCCTGCAGGTCATCTTTGGATCCCTCTGTTTGTTCCCAGCGGTCGATCTGGGCTTGTTTTTCTTGCTTGGCTTTCTGGATTTGATCTAGGGCCAACTGGGCCGCTTGGAGTTCATCTTGCCGTCGGGGCAAACTTTGGGCAAGAGGCTGCATGCGGATAAAGGTCTCGTAGTTGTTGCGGTGCCGGCCTTGTTCTTCCCGCAAAGCTGCAATTCTTTCATCCAGATCTGAAAGCGGTTGCAGCTGCTCTTCTAGGGCTTGTATCTGCTGTTGGAGTTGCTGAACATGGGCCGCTATTTGTTGATATTCTTGCTCAACCCTAGACTTGCGGCTGAGATCTCTTTCCAAGCGCTGGATTTGCCCTCTGGGATCCCCCAGTTCTTGCAGCGCCTGGCCAATTTCCTGTTGTTGCCGAAGGAAGGTGGGCTCAGCCTCAAGATCCCAGTGAAGATCATCAATTCTGCTTTGTCGTTCAGCTTGCAACTGCAGCAGTTGCTGAATTTGGGCTTGTAAATCGGGTATTTGTGCGGTTAGGCCGAGCAAGGGTTGCAAAGTCCTGAGTTGTTTTTGGATGTTGGACAACTGCTGACGAAGTTGGGGCTCGGAAGTTTGGGGAGCCAGATCCTGCAAAATCTGATGGATGGACTGGAGCAACTGTTGGCTGAGTGCTGAAGATTGAGTGAGTACCTCTGGGATCCGCTGCCACAGAGATTGAAGTTGGGGATAGTTGTGTCGCTGCGCTTCCAATTCGTCCAGAAGTTGCCGGATGCTGTGATGGTGTTGAGCCAATTGATCCGAGCCCTGCTCAAAAAGGGCTTGTAGCTCCTGTTGAAATTGACGAGCTGCGGCAATGCGGCTGAGCTGAGTTTGCAATCGCTCCTGTTGAGTTTCGAGCGCAGGAATGGCAGCTACCCGCTCCAAATCCGCCTGCCGTTGTCTCAGTTGGAGCTGCAGTTGTTGCAATTGGACTTGGCCTTGTTCCTGCTCCGTTTCCCGTTGTTTGAGTTCAAGGCGCAGAGCCTGAAAGGAAGCCAACTTCTCGCCAAGTTGAGAGTGGCGCTGCTCCAGGGAGGCCTGCCGTTCACACAGGGGTTGCAGCTCAAGTTTTTCCGCCTCCATTTTTTGGAAGATCTGGAGTTGTTGCTGATATTCGGATCCCTGCAGCTCCAATCGATGCAGTTGATGTTGCAAAGTTTCCCGTTGAGCCAGTAAAGTTTGTCGGGTTCGCCGCAGCGCTTCCTGCTCTGCAATGAGGGTTTCCAACTGCAAATAACGGTTGTAGGTCAATTGATGCTGCCGACATATGGCCTGGGCCTGTTCAGCTTCTTGCACTCGGCTTTGTAGCAGTTGACAGCGCTCGGCGTGGGCTGTCCATTCTGCCTGGATCTGTTCCCATTCGCGGTGCAGGTGTAGCAACGTGTTGAGCTGTTGAGTCCAATAGGTCTGCTGACGCTCTAGCTCCTCTTGGGCCTGAATTTGCGGGGTTAGCTCCTCTAGCTCCTGCTTCCAGCGCTGCTGTTGGCTTAACTTTTCTTGAAGTCTTGCCAGTTGGTTTTCAATATGCTGTTTTTGCGAGAGCAAAGCATCCCGCTGTTTCAGCCACTCCAAGCGTTGCTGTTGCTGTTTTTCCAGCTCCCGCAAGCGAGCTTCTGTGGCCAAAAAATGCTGAGATCCCTCCCAGTATTGCTGTTGCTGCGCTTGAGCTTGCCTGGCCTCTGCCCATAACTTTTCTGCCTGCTCAAGAGATACCTGAAGCAGGGATCCCTTTTGCTCCAGTTGGGCAATCTGGTGATCTAAAGTTTGGATTTGCTCAAGCCATTTCTCCAGTCGCTCGATCTCAAGCTTAACCTGATCCAGAGTGTGGATCGATTGACTCAAGCGCTCTTGCCAATAACTCAGTTCTTGTTGGATTTTCTGCCGCTCCGCTTGCAGCGGATCCCACTCCTGTAGCTGTTGGCGGAGCAATTCAATTTGATGATTAATGGCCTGAATCTGCGCCTCGCTGTATTTTTCGACCGCCAACAGGTCTTTGGCTACCTGCTGGTACTCTTCCACCTTTAAGATGCGATCGAAAACTTCTTTGCGATCTCGACCGGTTTTGAGAAAGTCTGCCGTGAAAGTCCCTTGGGGCACCCCAATCGTTGTGGCAAAGAGCCGCGCCAGGTCGGTACCGGCAGGTACGCCCAAATGTTGCCTCAGCCACGGCAGCACATCGGACTTGCGCTCATACTCTAGGCGCTGCTTCAGCTGGGGATCAAAGAGACGATATCCCTGCGTTACGCTGCGGCGAACATCGTAGGTGCGCTGATCCCATTGGGAGATAAATTGCACAGTCACCACTGCGTCGTTGGCCCCGGAGCGAATGATTTCTTCTTGGCTGTAGGGGCAGTAGTCGAACAAAACCCAGGCAATGGCTTCCAAAATGCTGGTCTTGCCCGCTCCGTTTTCTCCGCAAATGGCGTTAATACCTGGCTCAAACGTGAAGACGGCATCCTCATGAGATTTGAAGTTTTGTAAAGCGAGAGAGAGGATCCGCATAATCAGTCTTCTGCTCCCCATTCGCGACAGCGATGCGGAGCATCAAAAGCTCCCCTTAGGTGAGCATACACTTCAGATTCTCCTTGCCCATCCAAAACCTTTTCTTTAAGATCCAGAAGCAGCCGCGCTAGCTCTTCACTGCGTTTGCGGTAGTGGGCATGGCTGCTCAGCAGATCCCTGTAGATTTTCTCTTCGATTTGTAGCCTCTGCCCCTCTTCTTCCAAGGAAAGGGCAGCCGACCCGAGCTCTAAAGTATTGGCCTCAAAACGAAACAGAACCAGCAAGGCGCCGGTAAGCTGCTGAATTTGACACTGTAGGGCGCGGCTATCCAGCTCATGCTTGGCGAACCCCACCTGCCCCACCAGCCGCAACTCCACCATCGGCTCCATCTCACTTTCCTGAAAACGGGATCCCTTAGCCAAGGCAATGGCTGCTGCGGCAATCTGTTCGGGGGTTTCTCTGCCCTTGGCCTCCAGATAGAGCCGGCGGCGGGGCCGCTGATGGTAATCCTGCACCAACTCCGCTTGGGGTGGGCCATCTCCCCAGCGGACGCGATAGGCCCCCCGTTGGAAGTCCCATTCGGCAGTGCTGTTGGCCTCCAGGGATCCCGGATTGAAGATCCACCCGCCCTCGGAATAGCTTTTGTGAATGTGTCCCAAGGCCAGGTAGCCCACCCCCGCCTCCCGCAAGGGCAACAGATCCCGGTAGCGCAAAGCGCCTTGGTAACGGGCAATTTGGCCCTCTAGACCGTGGTGGAACATCAACACCACCCGTTCTGGGCCGGGGGGCAACCGTCGAATGGCCGCCGCCAACTGCTCAATCGACCGAGGGGCTGCCGATCCGTACCACTGGGATCCAATCACCCGCACCCCACAGGGCAAATCCAGATACCCTCCCCGCCGGCCCGACCAGGGACGCAGCTCCAGTCCTTCTTCCCCTTCCTCAGGCTCCAGCAATATTAGCTCCCCGTGATCGGCCAAGTACCTCAGCCAACTGGTTTTCACGCCATAGGGACGGTTGTCGTGGTTGCCCTCGATGGCCAACACCGGAATCCCGGCCTGCTGCAGCTCCCGCAAGACGATCTGGGCTTGGTTGAGAACGCCGGGCTGAATCTGCCGATGCTCGAACAGATCCCCGGCGATGAGCACAAAGTCCACCGGATCCTGAATGGCATAGCGCCGGACAACATCCCGAAAAGCCAAAAAGAAGTCCTTGCTCCGCTCCGGGCTGTCGTAGCGGTCATAGCCCAGATGCACATCGGCCAGGTGTAAAAATGTGCAGGTTGAGCAGGCCATCCCCAGAGCACCTCGGCAAATTGTCCACAGTTTAGCTTGTCGGGGTGTGGGGGTAGCTAAGCCCCGCACTGTACTCGTAGAGTCAGTGTCGGGATACAGATACCCCCACATGGTGTATGATGGGAGTACTTGCACAAAACGGCTTTTGCCGGAATCTGGTGCAACTACGCGGTAGGGCATTCCGTGTCTGCTCGTGGAGGGTTCTTGCGTAGGCTCCCCGATGAAGCGAGAAGCCCACGCTGTACCCGTAGGGTCAGCGATGGGAGTATGTCACCAAACCCATCTTGTTCCCTACCCAAGATATAGGGATCCCTTCCTCTCAATCATCGGGTTCGTCCCGGCTACCTCCACTAGGGGTAGGTGCCGACTGAGGATCTGAGGAAACCCTGGAATGGACGGCTGCCCAAGAGTTCTCTCAGGTGTAATCGATTAAATCCAGGATATTGTGCTTCATCTTGTTGCAAATGTTATCGAGGGGCAGATCATTGGGATCCCGGCCGAAGGGGTTTTCAATTTCGATGCCGATCTCTTCAACGCCAAACAACATAAAGCTCAGCCATCCCACAATGGGGCCGGTCATCCAACCCAAACCTTCCACCATCTGAAACGGCAAAGATAAACAGTAGAGCAATAACAACTGCTTCAAGTGCAGGGCATAAGCCATCGGCATTGGGGTCATGAGAATGCGCTCACAGGCCCCCATCCACCATGCTGTTGAGCCGCTCCACCATGATCGTGAGCTGGTAGACCTCAACGCGGCCCTTTTGGTATTGGCGCTGCAGATAATCTCCAATCCAAAAGGCAATCTGCAAGGGGGGATGGTTGAGGCTTTGGAGACGTTGCAACTGCTCCGGGCTGAGCAGGGGCTGAATCTCATCCAGCAGAGGTTCCTGGCGCCAGTGCTGTTTCATGGCCATGGCAAAGGCGGGCAATAGATATAGAGTTTGGATCTTCTCTTCCCGGTCGCTGGGCTGCTTTTCTTCAATGGCTACCCAAATCAGGCGGGCCAAATTGCGCACGTCATTCACCACGGATCCCCAGGCTTTCCGCCCCTCCCAAAACCGTTCGTAGGCGGTGTTTGTCCGAAACACCAGCATCAAACCCAAAACGATGTTGGGCACAAACGCCACCAACGACGACAGCGCCAGGGGCAGCCCCAGCTTATACAGAATCGAAACCAGCACTCCGACCAAGCCGCAGGTAAAGGCGCGGGGCAGCACTGCCGGCACAACTGATCCTTGCAACTGCAGGGCCAGTCGAAACCAACGCAGCCCCTCTCCTGCAAGATACTTGCGAAGAACCATAGTGCAGCGTCGGCAAGCTTGCCCTCTAATCCTACAGCCTGCCGCCCAAGAGGGGATCCCTTGCCCGACCATCCTGAAAAGCGACGAGGGTAGCCTGTTAGAGATTTTTCAGTTCGAGATTCTGTAAACGTCAAGAGATGCCCAGGCAAACTTCACGAACAACTTCCAAAACCCCAAGTTACTGTGGTAGACTCTCCGCCAGGCAACGAATTCAACGCCGTTCTGCGATACCTCGACATGGCTGGAGTCCTCAAGCTCGACATTCGGGAATCGGCTGAAGAGCTCAAATCTCTACTTGGCAAGCAGTCCACACCGACCGGCAAGGAGCGGGTTCAAGCTCTTTACCTGCTCAAGATTGGGAAAGTCAAGACGATGACAGGCTTGGCTGAAATTCTGGGGCGGGACATCTCAACGATTTTTCGATGGTTTCAACGCTACAAGGCCAAGGGGCTAGAGGGCATGTTGACGGTGCCCCGCAACCAAGGGCGCAAACCCCTCATCCCCAAGCCGGTTTTGGAAATCCTCAAGCAGGAGCTGCATCAGCCTGGCCGATTCCGTACCTACAGCGACATCCGCGAATGGCTGCGGAAAACGCACGGTGTGGATGCCTCCTACAAAGTTGTGCATGAAACTGTTCGCTACCGTCTCAAGGTGCGCTTGCGGGGATCCCGGAGTAAGCGGCGCAAGAGCGGGGGACAAACTCCCCAGCCATCCCCCCATCTCTCTTGATCAGGGCTGGGCAGCAGGGATCCAAAAACTGCTCTGCAGCAGAGGCGGGCCTGTGGGGGATTCGCTCCCTCCTGCCGGTTCGAGGGTGATGAGGAGGCGGGTCGGCTGCTCAGAATGGAGGGGTTGACTGAGCCATTGCAGGGATCCTTCCGCGTTGACGGCAAAAGTGCCGGCGTTTTCCAGCAGTCGTCCCCCTCCCTGGACATCCGACTCCAGCCACAGTTGATAGGTGCTCCCTGGGGGGGCGGGAGCCATCTCCGAGGCCAAGAGCAGCACCTGCTTGGCATGGGGCGACCAGAGGGCTTGCACCAACAGGGGAGTGCTGAAGCTGGGATCCCGCAGCAGGGTTCGCTGCACCTGCGGTTGTCGTTGCCACTCTTGGTAGAGCCGTTGAACTGCCACCGACTCTCCCTCGATGGGGGATCCCCACTGCCAGCGCAGCCGCCAGTAGGCCGCTGTTATGGCTACCGCGTAGATCCCCAGCACTGCCAGGCTGCCCCAAAGGAGACGTCGCGGCCCCAGAGGGGCTGAGGTTTGAATGGAGAGGGGGACAGGTAGCCAAGCCCAACGCCGCAGCCGTTCCCTAGCCTGAAAGGCTGTCAACTCGTAGAGCCACAGGGCCACTGAGCGATCCCGCTGCAGGTCAAAGGCATTGGCGTGTTTCCAGCAGAACTCGAACACCTGCCGCACCACCTCTTCCGCCTGGTGAGGTTGCTTGAGAATGGCCAAGGCAATATCCAGCAGGCGCTTCTGATAGCGATCCTTGAGCAAGAAGTGGCTGCGGCGATCCCGCAGTTGGATCTGGCGCATTAACTCGAAATCGGTCAGCTCAGCCATACCACCTCTGGGGCATCCGATGGGCCCATCCAGGCTGATCCTGGCTCAGCCGGTAGCACTAGGCTGGGGAACTTTCCAGAACTATACACTAGCCCTGGATCTGGCTCCCTTGCGAGCTGACTTTACTTCTGATCGAAGCCGGCTTGGATCCCCCCTCTCGACAAGATCCCCAGTTGCGGCAGCACGTCCCTGGCAGAAGTTGGGATCCCACCCCTCTCCGCGACCCTCAGGCGGCATCCTTCTCCACCACCTTCTCCGCCTTTTCTGCGCCGGCAGGCTCGTCATCGCTGCTGGGGTTGTTCATCTCTTGTTTGAAACTCCGCAACGCTTTGCCAAAGGCGCTGCCCAACTCGGGTAGCTTCTTGGGGCCAAACACGACCACCGCGATCACCCCAATCACGGCCAGCTCTGGCAGGCCCATGCCAAAGATGCTCACGGCCAGGATAGGTTCGCTCGGCAGCAGAATAGTCATAAGTCCCCAAACCCTGAAAGGTAGAACAGACGGATCAATCCAGATTCTAAGGGGTCAATCCGTCCCACTCTAACAAGTTCTTCTCCCATGCAGAAAGGGTGTGGAAAGGGATCCCCTTCTCCCAGCCTACCCCCGGCCTACTCAAGACATAGGATGGTGCTATCCCTTGCCCGATGTTTTTGTTCAGAACAAGCCATGCCTGTCCCCTACGATATTGTGGTCATCGGCGCCGGTGCAGCGGGTTTGGTGGTGGCCAGCGCTGCGGCCCAACTGAAGGCCAAGGTGCTGCTGGTGGAAGGAAGCGACCGCCTGGGCGGAGATTGCCTCTGGTATGGCTGTGTGCCCAGCAAAGCCCTTCTTCACGTGGCCCATACCGTCCATCGGATTCGCCAGGCCATGGCTGCCGGTTGGGTAACTCTCCCTGGCCCAGCAGGGATCTCGGTGGATTACCTCAAGGTGTACGAACACATTCGCTCTGCCCAGAGCTACATCGCCAACCACGCCGATTCGCCAGATCGCTTCCGCCAACTGGGGGTGGAGATGGTGTTTGCCAAGGGCCGCTTTGTGGATGGGCGCACCTTTGAGGTGGCAGGAAGGCAGGTACAGGCGCGAGCTTTTGTCATCGCCACCGGATCCCGTCCTTGGGTTCCCCCCTTGCCAGGCTTGGCCGAGGCGGGCTATCTGACCAACGAATCGATCTTTGACCTAACCCGCTTGCCCAAATCGGTGGCGGTGATAGGGGCGGGGCCGGTAGGCTGCGAGTTGAGCCAAGCTCTGGCCCGTCTGGGATCTGAGGTGACCCTCATTGCCAGCCGCGAGCGCATCTTGCCCAAGGAGGATCCCGAAGCCGCCCAGGTGGTGCAGCAACAGTTGACCCAAGATGGGATCCGCATCCTCACCCGGGTACGCGCCACAGCAGTTGGCCAAGAGCAAGGGGCAAAGCTGCTTTACCTAAAGGCCAATTCCGGGGCAGGCACCGCCGCTGCAGGTGATCAAGTGATCCGTGCAGAAGCGATTTTGGTGGCCGCCGGTCGGATCCCGAACGTGGAAGGGCTGGGTCTAGAAGCCGCCGGCGTGCAGTACACCCCCCAAGGGATCCAGGTAAATGCCAAGCTGCAAACCCGCAATCCCCGCATCTACGCCTGTGGGGATGTCATCGGCGGGCCGCAATTTACCCATGTGGCGGCCTACGAAGCGGCAGTGGCCCTGGTCAATGCCCTGTTTTTCCCCCTCAGCCAAGCGCGTTATCGTGTCATTCCTTGGGCCATCTTCACCGAGCCGGAGCTGGCCCGTGTGGGCCTCACCGAAAGCGAAGCCCGGCAGCAATACGGCAAGGATGTGGTGGTGCTCAAACAGGAGTTTGCCGATGTGGATCGGGCCCAGGCAGAAGCCGCCCCCCTGGGCTTTGCCAAATTGATCTGTCGGCGCAACGGCCAGATTTTGGGGGCGCACCTGGTGGGATCCCAGGCGGGAGAGCTGATTCATGAAGTGGTTTTGGCCATGAGCCGGCGGCTGCCCGTCTCTGCCCTGACCGGGATCCACATCTACCCCACCCGCTCGGAGGTGAACGCCAAGGCGGCCCTGCAGCACCGCAGGCAACAATTGGCCACCAACCCCCGCCTGCAGAACTTCTTGCAGGGATTCTTTGCCTGGAGGCGGGCCTGGAGCTGACAGCGCAAACTGGGGGTCAGCCACCGCTAGACTAGAATGGTCATTTACTGAGGGTTCCCGATGGGCTTTCTCCTGTCTGCCGAACAAGTGGGTCAGTTTGTTTCCAACCAATGGCAGGATCCCTATGCCGTTTTGGGCCCCCAGCAGATAGAAGAGGCCGGGAAATCCTTTGGGTTGGTGCGCGCCCTTGTGCCCAATGCTCGGCAGGTTTGGCTGGTGGAACGCGCCACTGGACAGGCTTACCCGATGCAGCCGCTGCACCCGGAAACGCTATTCGAGCTGCGCTTTGAGCCGGGAACCCCTCTGCCGGACTATTTTTTGCGGGCCCAACGGGTCTGGGATCCCCAAGGGGAACACTTGGAAGAATGGGAGGATCCCTACCGCTTTCCCTTGGAGAAGGTCAACCACATCGGCGAGCTGGATCGCTATCTGTTCAACGAGGGGAATCACCACCGCATCTACGACAAGCTGGGCGCCCATCTCATCACGGTGGATGGGGTGAAGGGGGTGCATTTCGCCGTTTGGGCTCCCAATGCCCGCAACGTCAGCGTTATCGGCGATTTTAACCACTGGGACGGGCGTCAACACCAGATGAAGCGGCTGGGCGAAAGCGGGATCTGGGCGGTGTTCATCCCCGGCGTAGGGCCAGGCGCCATCTACAAGTACGAGGTGAAAACTTCCTGGGGGGATATCTACGAAAAATCGGATCCCTATGGCTTTCAACAGGAGGTGCGCCCCAAAACCGGCTCCATCGTAGCCGACCTCAACACCTACACCTGGCACGACCAAGCCTGGCTGGAAAAACGCGCCGCCACCGACCCCCTGCGCTCGCCGATTTCGGTTTATGAGGTGCATCTGGGATCCTGGATGCACGCCTCGGCTGAAGATCCACCTGCCGAAGGGCAAAGTGTGCTGGTGGATCAAAAGCCCAACACTCGCTTCCTCACCTACCGCGAGCTGGCGGACAAGCTAATCCCCTATGTGAAGGAGCTGGGCTTTACCCACATCGAGCTGTTGCCGGTGGCAGAACACCCCTTTGATGGCTCTTGGGGCTATCAGGTGATCGGCTACTATGCCGTAACATCCCGCTATGGATCCCCGCAAGACTTTATGTATTTTGTCGATCGGGCTCACCAAGCCGGGATCGGCGTGATTGTCGATTGGGTGCCTGGGCATTTCCCCAAAGATGGACATGGGCTGGCTTTTTTCGACGGTACTCACCTGTACGAGTACGCCGACCCTCGCAAAGGCGAGCACAAAGGTTGGGGCACTTTGGTCTTTAATTATGGCCGCAACGAGGTGCGCAATTATCTGGTGGCCAATGCCCTTTTTTGGTTCGAGAAATACCACATCGACGGGATCCGGGTGGATGCGGTGGCCTCGATGCTTTATCTGGATTATGACCGCAAAGACTGGATCCCCAATCCCTACGGCGGGCGGGAACACCTCGAAGCCATCGACTTTTTCCGGCAGCTCAATACCCTCATTTTCAAATACAACCCCGGTGCGCTTTCCATTGCCGAAGAATCTACTGCTTGGCCGATGGTAACTTGGCCAACCCATGTGGGTGGGCTGGGCTTCAACTTGAAGTGGAACATGGGTTGGATGCACGACATGTTGGATTATTTCCACATGGATCCCTGGTTCCGCCAGTTCCATCCCCATTTGGTTACCTTCAGCCTCATGTATGCCTTCAGCGAAAATTACATGCTGGCCTTTTCTCACGATGAGGTGGTGCATGGCAAGAGCCACATGTTGGGCAAAATGCCGGGGGATCATTGGCATAAGTTCGCCAGCCTGCGGGCTTTATACGGCTACATGTTCACCCACCCTGGCAAGAAAACCTTGTTCATGAGCATGGAGTTTGGCCAGTGGAATGAGTGGAATGTTTGGGCAGATCTGGACTGGGGGCTGCTGCAGTATGAACCCCACGCCAAGTTGCGCCACTATGTGGCCAGCCTGAATCACCTGTTGCGCTCTGAGCCTGCCCTGTATACCCAAGACACCAAGCCAGAAGGGTTCCGCTGGATTGACTGCAGCGACCATCGCGGCATTGTTTCCTTCATCCGCTATGGGGAGGATCCCAAGGAGTGGGTGGTGGTGGTTTGTAACTTCACGCCGGTGGTCTGGCCCCATTACCGCATCGGAGTGCCGGAGCGAGGCTTTTATCGAGAGCTGCTCAACAGCGACGCTGTGGAGTTTTGGGGCAGCGGGGTAGGCAATTTGGGGGGCAAGTGGACAGACGACTGGGCTTACCACAACTTGCCCTACTCCCTCGAGCTCTGCCTGCCGCAACTTTCTACCTTGGTGCTGAAATGGCAGCCGCCGCAGCCGGTCGAGTCCCAGAATTGACACCCTGCTGGCTTCCTTCCGCCGCACTGGGAGGACGGGTCTGGAGACTTCGTTTTTTGGCCATTTGTAGTCCTTTCAAGCTGGATTGAGACAATCCCCAAGCGCTCCATACCGCTTCCGAGATCACCCCCAGTCCTCTTCCCAGAGAGAGAGGGGAGTTGGGAAGCAATGAGATAGAAATGTTTCATTTCGTTTCATTCTTATTTAAAATGACTGTGGGCGTGGGTGCAGTGTTCTAGTTTGAATCGAAATGACCATAAGGCAGACATAACTGAGTGCTACGGGCAGGTTTTTTCTGAGAGGATTTCAGCAATGGCCGCAGCCACCCGCTCTTGTTGACAGGTGGTCAACTCAGGAAAACACGGCAAA
>NZ_JBSSCV010000039.1:0-19339 GCF_054060065.1 Thermostichus sp. MS-CIW-37
CGGTCAATTTCTTGACGCAACTCTTGTGGGACTATCAGCTTGCAACGTACAGAGATAGTCTGGCTCATGGGCTTATTGTAGTTTATCCAGACTTTTGACCAGCAAACCTATATGGAGGCGGGCTTTCCTCCCGACACCAAGCTTGCGGCTATGGTGCGGGCCTCCAGCCCGAAAATTCGGTGACTGTCTATCAAGTAAAGCCCCGCCTACTGATGTTCGAAGACGTTACTGAAGCCCAACAGATCCAGCTCGACCAAGGTAGGCAAATGTTGGAAACACTGCTGCGCCAACTCCCAGCGTTCTTCCCGCCGTAACATCTCCGCCAGCTTGTGGCGAACCGGAATCAAATAGCGAACATCGTTGGCGGCATACTCCAGTTGTTCGACGGATAGCGCGTGGACGGCTCCCCAATCGGAGCTTTGGGCAGTTTTGTTGAGTTCGACCCCGCACAGCTCGCTCACCACATCCTTGAGGCCATGCTTGCTGGTGTAGGTGCGGGCCAGTTTGCTGGCAATTTTGGTGCAAAAGACGGGCCACGCCCGGATCCCCAGGTGATAGCGCAGCATCGCCAGGTCAAAGCGGGCGTAGTGGAAAATCTTTTCAATGTTGGGATCCGTCAGCAGCCCCGCCAGAAGGGGGGCCTGCTTTACTCCACGGCTCAACCGCAACAACACCACCTCGCCGGCAGGGTTGGCGATTTGCACCACGCAAAGCCTGTCCCGCTGCGGGATCAACCCCATCGTCTCCGTATCCACGGCCAAGTGGGGTTCCCCGGCCAGGGCCTTTGCCACTGCAGGGGTGAGATCTTCGTCACAGAGCTGAAAAGGTTGCAGGCCCACTCAGGATCTCTCAAAAGGGTGTTTTGGCTGCATAACCAAGCAGCGAAGGCCAGGCAACTACCAGCTAGACTTGACCACACCTGGCAATAAGCCTCTGTGGGCCATTTCCCGCAGGCTGTTGCGGCACAGGCCGAAATCGCGGAAGTAACCCCGGGGACGCCCGGTTTTCCAGCAGCGGTTGCGCAGGCGTGTGGGCGAGCTGGCCCGAGGGAGTTTTTGCAGTTGGGCGTGCAGCTCCATGCGGGTGGCCTGGTCGATGTTGGGATCGGCCATGGCCGCTTTCAGTTGTTGGCGCTTCTCCCGATACTTCTCGACCAAGCGTTGGCGCTTTTTCTCCCGCTCGATCATGCTCTTTTTAGCCACGGCTCACTCTTTCCCCAGATTTTTCAGCTTTACTAGGATAACGAGGAGCAGCGGCCCCAAGCAAGGGGATCCCAGGCCCGCCCACGGCCATCCTCGCCAATGTTCATCCCTCTTTTCCGCTCTCCGTAGGATCCCTGAGGCCAGCCCCTCGGCTTGGGGGCAACCTACCTCTATAGGCGAGGTTGGTGTTGGGTGATGGCCATTTCCAGAGTGATCCCGTTTATCGCCACCAAGTTTAGGGTTTCCCCAGAGCAGATTGAGGCCACGCGCGTGATTCTCCACAAGCCGCCGGCTCTGTTGGCAGTGCTGAAGTCGGCCTCTCCACTGCCCAAAGAGGTTTTGCAGGATCCCAGTTTGGCCTATATCTATCCTGCCGCCTTCATTCAATGGTCGAAGTGCATGCATGGCTTGGCGGATTGGGACACTGGGCCGGCACTGAGCTACGCCGATTATGTGGCGCAACTGAAGCTGGCCTTCATGCCGACGGATATTGCCCTGAGCGGCCATTAGGGATCCCTTGGGTTGGCCATCCCATTTCGGAAGATGCGCCGGGAAGCCTCGCGGACAAACTCTTTGAGCCAACCGGATTTTTGGGTATTTTGCACCTGGGCTTTGACCACCGCCTGCATCCCCCCTTCTCCCCAGCTTTGGTTGTGCTGGAAATACTCAATGAAGCTCTTGCCGGCAATGCGGGTGAGATAGCCAGCACTGGCTGCCTGAATGGGGGCTGTCGCCAGAAAACCGACGACGCTCACTTCGGCAACGGTGGCCAAGATCCCCGTGGTCAGTTGGATCGCCCCTTCCACCAAGCCCAAGCCCGCTAGGGTTTTGGCCAGAGACAAGGCCAGCTCCCGCCCCTGCTGCAGGTTCATTTTGCAGCCGTAAAGGGATCCCAGTTCCACCACCATCTGGGCGTTGATGGCGGCAATGGCCAGCAGATCCACCGCCGGGATGGGGTTGGCGAACACCACTCCTGTAACAATCCACTGAAAGCGATCGATCACCTCCTCCGCCTGCCGGCGCAGTTGGGCTTGGAGAATCCGTTTGGCCTCTTCCCCCAACTGTTGCGATTGCAGCAGGGCATTGTCCAAGGCCAGGGATCCACCTTCGGCATAGAGCACTGCCTGCACGCGATCCCGCACCGCCGCCACCTCCGGCTCCGGTCGCCAGGTTTGGGATCCCACCCGCACAGGGGCTGGAGCAGCGGCAGCTATCAACACATCCTGAGGTGGGATCAGGGGATGAACCCGCTCCCGCAGGCGTTGCAAGAGGATCTGCCGTTCTTCTGAGGTGTAGCGATCCGCTTTGTTCAGGATCAGCAAGGCCCGCTTGCCCAGGGCGATCAACCGGCGCAAGGGATCCACCTCTGACTGGCGCAGATCCCCATCCACCACCACTAGGAGCAGATCGGCAGCTTGGGCTTGGGCTTGCGCCTCCTGTTCCCGCATCACCCCTGCCGGGCCGATCTCCAAAATGCCGGGGCAATCCAGGATCTGCACCGGCTGCGGGATCCCGGGCAAGTTCCAATCGTAACAAGCTACCGCCTGGGTGGTGCCCAGAGTGGCCCCCACCGCCCCCGCCCGCCGCCCCAGCAGCGCGTTCACCAGAGAAGTCTTGCCCGCCGACCCGGTGCCGAAGACCACCACCTTCAGTTGGGGCTGGGCCAATTGTTTGGCCAGTAGGGCCGACCGTTCTGCCAGCGCTGCCCGCGCCACCTGATCCTGGATTTGCGCCATCTGCGCCTCCAGTTGGGCCAAGTTCTGTTGCGCCGCTTTCCGCTTGTCCAAGGCCGTCTCCGGCAAGGCAAGGGGTTGGGTAATTTCCCTCCTGCTGGGGGCGGGTTGGCGAAACAGAAACAAGTAGTAGATGGCAGCGGCCAAAAACACCAGCAGCAGCAGCAGCAGCACCCCGATCAACAGCCCCCCCAAAATCGGGTGGTAACGGGTGGCGTAGTACAGATCGAGAAACGATTGGATTAGCCAAACGATCAGCCCGGTGAACGAGGCCAACAGCGCCAACAACAGCAGCAAGCGCAGGTAAGGGAGCGACCGCATAGGGATCCAAGGCCACAACCGTTCGCGTCAGCGGGACGGAGTCCTTTTGACTCTACCCGCGGCTGAGCCTATTCGGCTACCTAGATGTCGCCCTCTGGCTGCAGGGGCAGGGCTTCTCTATCCGGCTCTTCCTCTTCACAGCGAGATCCCCCCTCAATGACCGGAATGGCCTGCGGATCCCCGTCAACTTTCACCTGCAGATGGCGCAACTGCCATGCCGAGCCCGCCATGCCCCGCTCCGATTCCACAACCACATCGCCGGTGCGCTGGGCCCCTGTAATCAAAAAAGACAGACACACCCAGCCCGCTTCCTCATTTTCCTGAAAACGCAGCCGCGAGGGCCATCCCGGCCTCAACGGTTCCCCCAGACGTTCCACCACCACAGCATTTTGTTTGAGCTGCTCCACCGCCAATTGGTAGGTGCGATAGGCTCCTGAGGCACGGATCCCATTCCAGACTAGGATCCCTGCCCCCGCCAGCCCCAAGCCCAGCACCGCCAGTAGGCCCAGACAGCCGCAGCCACAGCAGCCCAGAGGGGCAGCACAGCCGACTGTTTGTGGAGTTTCCGACACGGCCAATCGCCACTACAGAATGCCCCCACACTAACACAAAGCTGGTGCTCATCCTCTATGCCTGCGTTGCCGACAAGGTACAGACAAAAAGCCGAGCAACCCTACGCCATTTGTCGGTGACGAACATCGCTTCTCAGTTCCGTATTGCCACAGATATCTGTTACGGCCTCAAACAACAGCTCGAAAAATCATGGGATCAGCACCTCTTTGGCAAGTTCAAGCAACTCACTGTTGAGTCTAATTTTGTACTGCAGCGAGGATGGGATCCCTACGTATCCAATTGTTGGCTCTACTCCCACTTCGATTGGAAAGGCTTGTGAAGCAAGGATTTCAAGCTTTTCGCCTGAATAGGATCTGGATGGATCAGAAAGTCAATGGATACCTGGAAAGCCCTATTTCCTGAACATTGGGAAAGATGACAAAGCGCGCATATCGAATCCGCTATTTGGCGGAGTAAATATCAGGGGGATTTATCGAGAATAAGAGCAGCAAAAGGTCTCAATCCAACCGCATAAACCTATGGATGAAGCGACGACCGTGACCGTGCAGCAGATCATTCAAACCGCCATGATGACCGGTCTGCTCACTGCTGCTCAGGAACACGAACTCAACGTGAGGCTATTCCGAGAGGAGTGCTCCGAAGCCGACCTGTTTCTGCTGCGCCGTTTGCACCGCTGCCTACGCCAGGGATCCATCCGCCAGATCCCGGCTTTGCACAACACCATAGCGGTTGGCCGCTTTGGCCCGCCCCTGCGCCTGGTACCGGACAGAGCCGAGGACGCACAGCCCCAACCTTCTGGGCTGAAACTGGTGCCTAAGCCTAACCCCAAGGTCAGCTAACCGAGATCAACAACGCCAATCCATCAGCAACGCCAACCACAGCTACTGACCGGAAGTCTCGGACAAGGCTGGGGGTGGGGCAACCGCTAGCTGGGGAAAAGAGGGAGTTGAGGTTTTGCTTTCCCCGCCATGCAGCAGCACATAAAAGCAAGGGATCACCAACAACGTCAGCAGCGTCGCCAGGGAAAGGCCGGAAAAGACCACAACCCCCAGCGGCTGTAGCAGTTCGGATCCCTCTCCCCAGCCCAGGGCCAAGGGAAACAGGCCCAGCACCGTCGTCACGGCGGTCATCAGGATCGGGCGCAGCCGCTGCGGGGCAGCCTCTAGCATGGCACTGCGGTAATCCAAGCCCTGTTCCTCCCGGATTTGGTTGGCCAACTCCACCATCAAAATGGCGTTGTTGACCACAATGCCCACCAGCAGCACCGCCCCCACCAGCACCGTAGCGCCCACAGCCGTGCGGGTGAGGAACAAGCCCAGGATCCCGCCGGAGAGAGCCAAGGGCACCGCCAGCATGATCACCAGCGGGTCGAGGAGGGAGTTATACTGCACCGCCATCACCACAAACACCAAAAAAGCTGCCAGGGATCCCAGCAGCAGCAGGTTATTGCGCAGCTCCCGGTTGTTTTCCAAAGCCACGCTGGGCAGGCGGGTCACGCCGGGGGGCAACTCCAAGCCGGATAAGATCCCATCCAGCTCGGCGATGGCGGCACTTTGGCTGGCCCCGGCCCTAAGACTGCCGTTCAAAATGACCACCTGCCGTTGGTTGAGACGGCGAATTTCCCCAGGGGCCTCCCCCATCTGCAACCTGGCCACATCCCCCAAGCGCAGGGGCTGCCCATTCTGCACAACCAAGGGCAGGCGCTCCAGTTGCGAAGGCTGGGTGATGGACGTGGCCGGGCGAACCCGCACATCCAGGAGGCGGTCTCCCTGCTGCAGTTGGGCGGGCACGGATCCCTGCACTGCCGTCTGTACCACCCGGCCTATGTCCTGAAGGCTGAGGCGCAAGGGGGCGGCCCGCTCCCAATCGGGCCAAATCTGGAGTTCCGGTTGGCTGTCATCCGCCTCGGGGCGGAAGGTGGAGAGGGTGGCCTGTTCGTCCAAGGCCCGCAACACTGTGCGGCTGGCCTCTTGAAGCGCCTGGGTGCCTTCCCCTTGAAGCACCACATCCACTTCGGCATTGATGGCAGAGTTACGGGCGGAAAGGCCGCGTACACTGCCCGGAGACATGCGGATGCGGGATCCCACCAGGTTGAGTTGGCTGACCAGCTCATTCATCCGATCCACAAAGGGCCGCACTGCTGTGCCGGGCTTAAGGGTGATGGTGCTGGTGCCCCGCAGGGGGTTTTCAAAGGTGCTGCCCCCGGAGGCAGATCCGCCTGCGGTGGTGAACACATACTCCACCTCAGGCTGTTGCAGCAGAAGGCGATCCACCTCCTGCATAATGCGGTGGTTGGTATCTAGGGTGGTGCCGGGGGCAAAGTTGGCAGACAGGTTCACCCGCCCGGTGCTGATGCGGGGCAGCAGCTCCTGGTTCAGTTGCCCGGCCATCCAGTAGCTTCCTCCGCCCAGGAGAAGAAATGCCAGCAAGATCGGCAAGGCAGGTCGTTCTAACAGACGGCTCAGCAACCGTTGGTAGGCGTAGGTGCCGCCCAGCATCGCCCGCGCAAAGCTGCGGATCGGGCCCCACTGCCCCAATCCACTGCTGCGGCGAATCGTCAACAGGCGTGAGGTGAGCATGGGCACCACCGTCAGGCCCACCACCAGGGATCCGGCCACAGCAAAGCTGATGGTCAAAATCAGCTCGTTGAAAATCAGCGAAACAAACCCTCCCACCAGCAAAAAGGGCAACACCGACACCAAGTTGGTGGCCGTTGAGGCCACCAGGGCCGATTCCAACTGGCGGCTGCTGCGCTCCGCCTGCTCGAGCACCCGCTGCCCAAACCAACGGGCATCCTGCCGCGGGATCCCTTCTGTTCCTTTAGCGATGGCTTCCAACATCACGATGGCGTTGTCCACCACGATCCCCACCCCCAGGGCCAGGCCCCCCAGGCTGATGATGTTGATGGAAAGGCCGAACAGGCCCATCAGCAACACCGCCATCAGGGTGGCCAGAGGAATGGCCGCCACCACGATCAGGGTCTGGCGCAGGGATCCCAAAAACAGCAGCACCGCCAGCCCGGCCAGCACCCCCCCACTCACGCCGGCAAGAGCCACACTTTGAATCGAGCTGCGGATGAAGCGGGACTCGTCGCCGGTGGGGATCAGGGTCACCTCCGGCGGGATGAGGCCAGCGGCCCGCAGTTGCTCCAGGCGGCGACGGATCCCGTCCACCACGCGGATGGTATTGGCATCGGGCTGCTTTTGAATGCTCAGGCGCACCGCCGGCTTTCCATTCAAGGTTACCCGCACCCCTTCGGCGGCAGGGCGAACAGCCACCGTGGCAAAATCGCGCAGGTGCACCGTTCCTCCGCTGGGGGTGTTGAAGCGCAACGCTTGAATGTCTTCTAGGCTGCGGAACCGGCCCATTGTGCGCGTCAAAGGCTCCAACAGCTCGCCGCGGATCCGACCACCGGCAAGATCCTGGTTGCGGGCTTGCAGTTGGCCGAGCACATCCGCTAGGCCCAGCCCCAGGGCCTGCAGCCGCTCCAAGTCCAGATCCACCTGCACCTCTTCAAGGGTGCCCCCGGCCACATCCACCGTAGCCACCCCCGGCACCACTCCCAGCTCGCGGGCCAACTCTGCTTCAGCAAAGCGGCGCAGCTCCACGCCCGTCAGCCCAGGCGCGCTCAGGGCAAACTCGTAAACAGGCAACTGGGAGGGGTCAAACTTGAACACCGTGGGAGCCGAAACCCCATCCGGCAGCCGCCCTCTGGCCCGGTTCACCGCTGCCGTGGTGTCGTTCAGGGCTTGGTCGATGTTCCCCCCTGGCGCAAAGAAGAGATCCACCCGAACCTGCCCTTCGCGGGTGGTGGAATAGAGCTGTTCCACCCCTTCCACTGTGGAAAGAGAGTCTTCCAAAGGGCGGGTGATCTCCTCAACGGCCACCTCTGGGGTTACTCCCGCCAGCTCCACCCGCACGCCAATACGGGGATAGACAATCGAGGGCAGCAAGTCCACCGGCAGGCGGGTGAGGAAATAGAGGCCCATGACGATCACTGCCAAGGCCAGCATCAGGGTGCCGATGTGGCGGCGGATGGCCAGGCCGCTGAGGCTGAGTCCACTGTTGGCTGGGGTCATGGGTTTGGCTTCCTTGCTATTCAAACTTGCTATTCAGAAACTTGCTATCCAGAGTATTCAGATCAAAATCGTTCGGAGATGACACTCAACTGCACTTCCTGCCCATCTTGGAGAGGAGCAGAGCTGCGCACCACAAACGGTTCGCCAGCCTCCAATCCCGACACAATTTCCACCCGTCCATCCCGCTGTTCTCCCAATTGCACCGGGCGGGCCAACACCCGCGTCACTTCTCCCTGCCGCTCCACCACAAAGACCGTAGCAGAACCCGGCCCATTCTGCTGAATCGCTGTTGCGGGAACGATCACCCGTTGAGCCGCCGGCCCCGTCAATGCCACCCGCGCCAGCAGCCCACTGCCAATGCGTCCGTTGGGATTGGCGATCACCACTTCAACCGGGATCAGACGGGCCTGGGGATCCGCAGCCGGGGAAATGCGGACAATTTGTCCGGCGAAGCTCTGGCCGGGAAAAGCGTCCAATTCCACCCGAACGGCTTGGCCCACCTGTACGCGCGACAACTCCAACTCGGAGAGGGGAAACTCCACCCTCACCTGGCTGAAATCGGCCACCGTCAGTACATCTGCCCCTGAGTTCAAAAAGCTGCCCGGATCCGCCTGCCGGGAGAGCACCACCCCACTTAGGGGTGCTCGCAACTGTGTGTAGGAAAGGCGCTCTTGGGCCTGAGCCACCAAAGATCTCTGCGCTTCCACCTGGCGTTGGGCGGCGATCACGGCTTGTTCTTGGACGCGAACCTGGTCTTCCGCAGAGCGCAAAGCCTGGGCGGCGGTGCGGGCCGCAGTACGAGCTTGCTCCGCCTGCTGGGCAGAAACAGCTCCCTCCTGTGCCAACCGTCCTAGGCGCTCGGCATCGGCTTCCTGTTGTAGAAGATTCAGACGGGCCTGCTCCACTTGGGTGCGGGCATTGCTGAGCTGCGCTTGTGCCTGTGCCACCTGAGATTCTTGCGCTGCCAGTTGGGCCTGGGCCTGGAGAAGAGCAGCCTGCAGCAGCGTGGGATCCAGTTGGCCCAGCAGTTGCCCCTCTTGGACGGGATCCCCGACCTCCACCGATAACTCCAAGAGCAATCCTTCGGTACGGGTTCGCAGCGTGGCTTGCCGCAGGGGCTGGGTAGTGCCGGTGTAACGCAAGTCGGCCCCCAGGGATCCCACCTGGGCTCTGGTCACATCTACCGAGACAGGACGCGGTGCTCCCATCCCTGCTGGACGCTGGGCCCAAAACATCTGGGCATAGACGACAGAGCTAGGAACACCCAAAAACAGCACTAGGCTGAGTGTGCAGGCGTGAGGAAGCTGCCATTGGGGAGAGTAAACCCGGCTCACAGGCACAAGAGAACGACTTGTCGGTTTGGACTGCCCACCTAGCGAAATGGTTCAAACCCAGACGGTGAACTCGTGAACCTTTCAGGGGCTTTACTCTGGCAGACCTTCACAGTTCTACACGATAAAAGGGATCCCTGCCAACCCATTCTCCAGAGAGCCTTTCACCAGCACAAGAGGTTCCTGCAAAGGCAATCTCGAATGAGCTACAGACTTCTACACCACTTCCCCTTATCTCTCTTCATCACTGGGTTCCTTCCGAGTTCAGCCGCTTAGCTGAGCTTTTGAATGGGAGCAATACGGGGATCCAGGATTTTCTGTTGCCCAATACCGGGAAACCTCACCGCAATCGTGACCCGTTCACCACTGCCGAACACATGGGTAATCTGGCCTTGTCCGAATTGGGGATGTTGCAAACGATCTCCAATCGCCCACTGTTCTGAACGGCTTTGGCGGCGATTGGGCCTGGCCTTGGGTGCCGTTGCAAGGGGCAGCCCACTGCCGTGGGAAAGCTGTCGAGAAGGGGCTCCGCGCCTGTCGGACTCGATCAACTCTTGAGGTAGCTCACTTAAAAATACGGAAGGAATGGCCGGTTCTCGGTTGCCGTAGAGCATCCTTTCCCTGGCGTGGCTGATATACAACTGCTCACGGGCACGGGTAATGCCCACGTAGCAAAGGCGTCGCTCTTCTTCCAAAGCAGCGGGATCCTCCAAAGCCCGGAAATTGGGAAATAGACCCTGTTCCACCCCCACCAAGAACACAACAGGAAACTCCAAACCTTTGGAAGAGTGCAACGTCATTAGCGAAACTTTCTCAGCGCCTTCCTGAAGGTTGTCCAAGTCGGAAGCCAAAGACACATTGCTCAAAAAAGCCTCAAGGCTGGGATCCTCCTGTTCTTCCTCGAATTGGCGGGCGGCATTGTAAAGTTCCATCACGTTGGCCGCTCTTTCTTCGGCTTCGTCTGTACCCTGTGCCTTGAGATCCTCCAAATAGCCGGAATCCCTTAGCAACCCTTCGATAAGGGTGGCGGCTGAGGTTTGAGAAGCCTGTCGATGCCAATGCTGAATCAACTGAGCAAACTGAATGACAGGCTTAGCCGAACGGCCCGCCAAGCTACTTACAGAGGTTTCATCGCTGAGAATTTCCCACAAAGGCACGTTGAGAGCCGCCGCCGCTTCGGTCAGCTTGTCCAGAGTAGATTTGCCGATGCCACGGCGCGGCACGTTAATAATTCGCAGCAGGCTAAAGGAGTCGGCAGGGTTGGCCACAACCCGCAAATAGGCCAGGACATCCTTAATTTCTTTGCGATCGTAAAATCGCAGTCCGCCTACCACCGTGTAAGGGATCCCCCACCGCAGCAAAACCTCTTCAAAAGGACGGGATTGAGCGTTGGTGCGGTAGAGAATGGCAAAATCTCCCCAGGAGAAAGCATTGGCATTTTGGCTGTGTAACCGCCGGATGGTATTGACAACAAACTCAGCCTCTGCAATCTCGTCATCCGCCTGATGAAGGAAAATCGGACTTCCTTGCTGACGGGTTGGCCTGAGAACTTTATCAATGCGCTCTGTATTTTTCTCGATGAGGGCGTTGGCCGCCTGCAGAATGGTAGCTGTAGAGCGATAGTTCTCCTCCAGCTTGATCATGGTGCGGGTATCATCATCCGGGAGACCATCTCCAAAGGTCTCTTGAAACTCCAGCAAAATGGTAAAATCTGCCCCGCGAAACCGATAGATGCTTTGATCGGCATCTCCCACCACAAAGATCGATCGGTTCCTCCAATCCAACTGAGATCTGCGGGTCTCGCCGTTGGTGGCCAGCAGACGGATCAGCTCATACTG
The DNA here is from genome assembly GCF_054060065.1 of Thermostichus sp. MS-CIW-37. Lineage (NCBI taxonomy): Bacteria > Bacillati > Cyanobacteriota > Cyanophyceae > Thermostichales > Thermostichaceae > Thermostichus > Thermostichus sp. MS-CIW-37. The sequence goes on from NZ_JBSSCV010000039.1 coordinate 11,078, forward strand.
GGTACGGTTGGTGTCTTGGTATTCGTCTACCAAAATATGTCGAAATCGTTGGTGCCAGTAAGCCAACACCTGCTCATTTTGTCGAAAAAGCTGCACCGGTATCCAAATCAAGTTATCAAAGTCCAGTGCGTTGTTGGCTGCCAGTTGGTCTTCATAGATTTCGTAAACTTGGGCGATGGTACGGCCACGGAAGTTGGGTTGATTGCGCTCCAGGTCGGCAGGAGTCCAGCCTTGGTTTTTGGCATTGCTAATGGCGTAGCGTACCGACCTTGGGTCAAACTTGCGCTCATCTAAGTTCAGTTGCTTGGTTACAATCTCCTTCACCAGGGATTGGGCATCTGATTCATCGAAAATCGAGAAGTTGCGAGTCCACTTTCGCCCCTTGGGATCCTGATATTTTTCAATATCTATGCGCAGGATCTGGGCAAATAAGCTGTGGAAAGTGCCGATCCAAAGGGGTTTAATCAGCCGATGGTAAACGCTGGATTTCAGCCGGGTGACTTGGGCTGGCTCCAATTGCTCCAGCGGGATCCCAAATTGTTCTTGAGCTTCTTGCTCGGCAAAGAGCTGCTCAATGCGCTCTTTCATCTCACGGGCAGCCTTATTGGTGAAGGTCACGGCCAAAATTTCTCCTGGATCCACCCGATAGTGGCGAACCAGGTAGGCAATGCGGTGGGTGAGGGCGCGTGTCTTGCCGGAACCTGCCCCGGCAACCACCAGCAACGGGCCACAAAAATGTTGCACCGCTTGGCGCTGAGAAGGGTTGAGGGCATCCAGCAAAGAGGCGTGAGTCATGGCCAGCAAACCAGAAACTGCCTTCCATTATGGGCACCAACCCAATGGGGATGAGAAGCCGAGAGGTCATTTTGGAGCACCAAAGATGAAGATCGGTTAAGATTTGGCCGGCCCGCTCCAGAACTCCCCGCCATGAACCGAGTGCTGTCCTGCTGCTGTGCCCCGGCTAACCGCTGCTGGCTTTGCTTGCCAAAGAGACTTGTCGCTTCGGGGTTTGTCACCCTTGTCCTGCTTTTGGCGGGCGCGTTCGATCCCGTTCAAGCCGGCAACTGCCCCAGCAATGGTAACCGTGATGAATCTCTGGCTTTCAAAGTGGAGAGCGTTTTCGGAGGGCAGCTTGACTTAAGTCGGTACGACGGCATTCAAGCGCTGATCCTGACCAACAGCCAAACCCGCTCGCAATCGGAAGCCCTCTCCAAAAGTTTGGCCCTGGAGTTCGGGCGAAACCCCCGACTGCGACAGATTGTGCTGGTAGATGGTAGGGGGCTGCTGTTGGTGCGAAATTTGGTTTTGCAGGTCATCCGAGAGAGCGTGCCGACGGATCCTCGTTTGGTTTCTCCATTTGTGTACGTCTCTGTCGATTTTGAGGGAGAAACCATCCAGAAGCTGCAAGAAATAGCCGCTGCAACCTTGCCTGGGATCAATTTTCGCCAACAGGCCGCTTTGCTGCTTTTGGATGGCCAGGGAACTCTTCTGAGCGGATTTGCCGACTTGGAGCGATCCAACCTCAGCATTCGCCGGTGCATTCGCACCCTCATCGGATAGTCCCACCTCCTTTTCACACCGGGAACGTCTCTTTTCTGCCGCTCTGGCCCAACCGTTAGACTGGTCATACCGGTCATGTTGAAGCTTTGAGTCAACCGGTCGAACGACGGCTCTCTGTTCGCGGGATCCCATGCGCCGCCAGCTCAAAATCTTGAACCAAATCCTCGATTACAAGCTTGCCGACTTGCGGCTGTTTGGCCGAGCCGAGCTGAAGGGGCCTGTTCTCAACGTGCTGCTGGAACGGCTGCCAGGCGATGTGGTGGATACCCTGCAGGTGATGGAGGTGGTGCGCAGTGCGGTGGAAGCCTCTCTGCTGCAGGGGTTGCGCAAGGTCAACGTTTACCTTTGGTGCCGCGGACAAACCGAAGAAGCGCCGGAGTGGAGCGAAAGTTTTGCCGTAGAGCCATTGGTCTTGGCCCACCCCAAAGAGCCCCGGAATCTGGCTTCCAGCTACCGACAAGACTATCCCGGTATGCGGGTGCTGTTTTTCTGCTTGGGCATCTGTCTGGGCGGCCTTTACCTGTTGGGGGAGTGGGATCAGGCAGATTGGATCCCAGTTGCTGTGGCTTTCGTCTTAGGGGTGGTGTTCCCTTGGCTCAAACGATTCCTCAACCGATGGATTCACCCCCTGTTCCTGCGCCTCGGCCTGGGGTTGGGCTTGGTCTTGTTGGGCCTGGCGTTGGCGCTGATCTGGCGGCAGGGCTGGAGCGTTGCCTATGGGATCCTCGGCCTGCTGGCCATCCTCCTGTTGGGTCTGGGAGCCTAGTTCTCAACCGGCAGTGGTGCCGCTGAAGACGTGCAGGGCAGGGCCGGTCATCCACACATGCTGTGTGCTCGGATCCCAGCGAATTTCCAGATTTCCTCCCGGCAGTTCCACCGTAGCTTGCGGTTCTGCCCGCTCTTCCAAGACAGCAGCCACCAAAGTGGCACAGGCACCCGTCCCACAAGCCAGCGTTGCCCCTGCTCCCCGCTCCCAAACCCGTAGGCGCAGACGAGTCGGGCTGAGCACCTGCACAAATTCGGTGTTGGTGCGCTCAGGAAAGGCCGGATGATGCTCAAACAGGGGGCCCACAGCTGCCAAGTCCAGCTCCTCCAGGGATCCCTCTTCTTCCAGGAAGACCACACAATGGGGGTTGCCCATGCTCACCGACGTCACCCGCCACTCTCGCCCGGCCACTGCAAGCGGCTGCCGAATGACCTTCTCCTCGGGTTCGGCCAAGGTGGTGGGGATTTGCTTGGCCAAAAGGCGAGGGATCCCCATGTCCACTGTGACCAGCCCATCTGCCCGCACCTGCGGCACGATTCGCCCCGCCAAGGTGTGGATCTGGTAGGCGCCATCCCGACCTGGGATCCCCAAGTCCTGCAGAAAGCGGGCCAAACAGCGGATCCCATTGCCGCACATCTCCGCCTCGGAACCGTCGCTGTTGAAGAGGCGCATGCTGAAATCTGCCCCCTCCTGCCCCGGCAGCAGGAAGATAACCCCATCGGCTCCTACCCCAAAGCGGCGATTGCAAAGGGCGACGGCCTCTTCCGGGCTCAAGCAGGGTTGAGACTGCCAGCGGTTGTCCACCAAGATAAAATCGTTCCCCAACCCCTGGTACTTGTGAAAGGAGAGACGGGGGGTCAACCGAGCAGACATTTACCCAGATATCCCAACGACAGGCCTTAATCCTCGTGCATCTCGTAGGGATCCTGCAAGTCCTTGGAAGGGGGGCCAAAGGCCGTGTAGATGGCAAACGCGGTGATGCAGATGGTGACTGCCGCAATCGCCACAATTAGGGAAAAGGTGGGTTCCATATCTAAGTCTGAGTCCTCAGATCCTGAGAGCGTTCGACTACAGTATTACACAAGTTTACAATTCATTGCTCAAGGCAAAAGGGGTTGGCCAGATTCTGATAGCGTGATTTTAATGGGGTGGCTGTCTGGGCGGTGCCGAGCACCAAGGATCCACCGCCCGGGTTGGTCATCTTCGACTTCATCAATGTGTTCTGTTCCTAACTTACTGCGAGAACCTATGGCCATTCGTACCAGACTGGGCGATCTGCTGCGTCCCCTCAACTCGGAATACGGCAAAGTGGCTCCCGGCTGGGGCACCACGCCCCTGATGGCGGTCTTCATGGCCCTATTTGCCGTCTTTTTGTTGATTATCCTGCAGATTTACAACAAGTCGCTGCTTTTGGAAGACATTAACGTCTCCTGGGAGAGCCTCAGCTTTTGAGTTCCCAGGCCCTACTCTGGGGAAAGTCCCTGTCCCGCCAAAGAGCTGCCCAGCGGGAGCAGGATAGTTTCCGTCATCTCCTAAGCCGATGCCTTCAGGGTGCTGGCTCCAGGCGCAGCAGGGATCCATTCGGGGCGTCCGTCAACAGGTAAAGGAGTCCATCCGGCCCCTGCCGCACATCGCGAATGCGGCCCACCGCCCCCTCTAAGAGACGCTCTTCTGCCACCACGCGCTCTCCATCCAGTACCAGACGGGCCAAGTGTTGCCCGGCCAGCGCCCCCACAAACAGGTTGCCCCGCCATTCGGGGAAAGCCTCTCCCGTGTAGAAAGTCATGCCAGAAGGAGCGATAGAGGGCGTCCAGTGCAGCAGAGGGGAAGCCAAGCCGGGAGCTGCCGCCAGTCCTTGGCCGACGGGTTCTCCCGTATATTCTCGACCGTGGGTGATTAGGGGCCAGCCGTAGTTGACGCCGGGGGCCAAGATGTTGATCTCGTCCCCACCCTGCGGCCCATGTTCATGGGACCAAATTGCCCCTGTTTCAGGGTGGCGGGCCATTCCCTGAATGTTGCGGTGGCCATAGGTAAAAGTTTCCGGCAAAGCCCCTGCTTGGCCGACAAATGGGTTGTCCGCCGGGATCCCGCCCGCATCCGTAATGCGCAACACTTTACCGGCAGAATCCCCCAAATCTTGGGCTCGATCCCGTTCTCCCCGGTCTCCGGTGCTGATGTAGAGGAATCCTTCTTCGTCAAAGACCAAACGGGAGCCAAAGTGCTGCCGGGCAGGGGTTTTGCGCTCCATATCAAAAATCACTTCCAGATCCTGTAGGCCCCCTTCCCCCAGACGGGCTCGCGCCACCCGCGTGCCTCCCCCACCGGGCCCAGGCGCTGCATAAGACAGATAAATCCAGCCGTTCTCTGCATGGTTGGGGTGCAAGGCGATGTCCAGCAGGCCCCCCTGCCCCTGGGCAAACACCTCGGGCACACCGGCTATGGGCTGGGGATCCAATCCCTGGGGGGTAACTCGGCGCAGCCGCCCTGGGCGTTCGGTAACCAAGAGAGTTCCATCCGGCAAAAAGGCCATCCCCCAAGGGTGCTCCAAACCCTGGGCCAAAGTAACTACCCGAAACGCTTGCTCCGTTCTGGCCCTGGGCAAGGCTTGGGCATGATCCCCCCGTTGCAGGGTCATCACCATCTCCGGGCTGACCGGGTAGGCCGCCACGACAGCGGGGACGGACACCCCCCCAAAAAGCAGCAGTGAGGAGAGAAGCTTGATCGCCGGGATCCTCATGGCCATTGCCGCCTCGTTTTCGCGATGGATTCTGGGATCTGAGCTAACCGATTATTGCCGCTGCTCTTCTGGAGAGGGGTACCGATGAGGGCAGAACCCGCTACGGACAAGCGTGGGCAACCCGCTGTTCCCTCCCGGCCTTAGGTTAGCCTTGAGGGCGGCGATCTGTCTCCAAACCATGCTGGAACCTGGCGAGATCTTGGGACTCCGTCCCGCTGACGCGAATGGCCAATTCCCCGCCCGCCCACCCCAAAGGCAAACTTGTGGATCCCTGCAACAGCTCCAGGCTCACTCTCGCGGGATCCACCTCATCTGTGCCCAGGGCCGCTGGTCTATGCAGGTGCTCACCCCCCGTCTGTTTCGGCTGCGCTTTAGCCCCAGCGGAGCGTTTTTGCCCCGTCGTTCCTGGGATGTGGCTCCAGCCGATGAAGAGTGGCCGCCGGCTCCCTTTGAACTGCAGGAAAGCTCCACCCAAATCCACCTGTCCACCTCCCAGGTGCAAGTTCAGATCGATCGGGATCCCATCCGGTTTAGTTTTCAAGATTCTCAAGGGCAAGAGTTCTGCGCCGATGTCCCTTCCGGCCTTACCTGGGGATCCGATAGCATCCGCCTGGTCAAACACCTCCACCCTGCCGAGCACATCTACGGCCTGGGGGAACGGGCAGGGTTGCTCAACAAACGAGGCCGGCGCTACAGCCACTGGACTCGCGACTGCTGGAACTACGATGCCCACAGCGACAATCTCTACCAGGCCATTCCCTTTGCCTTGTTGCTTCGCCCTGGCCTCTGCTACGGCTTATTCCTGCACTGTACCCACTGGAGCCGGTTCGATCTGGGGGAGACGGATCCCGAGCAGTGGGCCATCGAAGTGCATGCCCCAGAGCTGGACTACTACCTCATTTACGGCCCCACTCCAGACTTGGTGCTCGATACCTATACCCAACTTACCGGGCGGATCCCTCTTCCCCCCCTCTGGGCCTTGGGCTACCAACAGTGCCGCTGGAGCTACGCCAGTGCCGCTCAGGTGCAGGCAATAGCCGAGCAATTTCGCCAACGTCAGATCCCCTGCGACGTCATCTATTTGGATATCGACTACATGCGCGGCTACCGCGTCTTCACCTGGGATCCCCGCCGCTTCCCCGAACCGGCCCGGCTCATGGCCCAACTCCACGAGGCTGGCTTCCGGGTGGTAGCCATTGTGGATCCCGGCGTCAAGTTCGAGCCCGAAGCCGACTACGCCGTCTTCGACGAGGGCTTGGCCCAGGATTTCTTTATCCGCCGCGCCGACGGCCACCTCTTCCATGGCTACGTTTGGCCAGGCAAAGTCCTCTTTCCCGACTTCTTGCGCCCCGGAGTGCGGCAGTGGTGGGGATCCTGGCAACGGGTTCTCACCCAAGCCGGTGTGGATGGCATCTGGAACGACATGAACGAGCCGGCCCTCAACGACCGCCCCTTTGGAGACGGCGGCCAGATCGTCGATATCCCCCTCGATGCCCCCCAAGGCCCACCCGACGAACCCACCACCCACGCCGAAGTTCACAACCTGTACGGCCTGCTGATGACACGCGCTTCCCGTGAAGGCTTGGAACAGCTCAACCCCAACCGGCGCCCCTTCGTGCTGACTCGCTCCGGCTTTGCTGGGATCCAGCGCTGGTCTGCCGTCTGGACAGGCGACAACCAATCCTCCTGGGAACACCTGGAGATGTCCCTGCCCATGCTCCTAAACCTGGGCCTGTCGGGGGTGAGCTTCGTGGGTGCGGACATCGGCGGCTTCGGTGGCAATGCCACTCCCGAGCTGTTTGCCCGTTGGATGCAAATGGGAATTCTTTACCCCCTCATGCGCGGCCACAGCGCCCTGGGCACCCGCCCCCACGAGCCCTGGAGCTTTGGCCCAGAGATTGAAGCCATCTGCCGGCAGGCCATCCAGTTGCGCTACCAACTGCTGCCCTACCTCTACAGCCTCTTTTGGGAGTCCAGCCAAACCGGATCCCCCATCTTGCGCCCCCTTCTCTACGAGTTTCCCGACGATCCGCAAACCTACGAGATCTCGGATCAAGTCATGCTGGGATCCGCCCTCCTAGCTGCCCCTGTGGTTCGGCCTGGCGTGCGGTGCCGCGCTGTTTATCTGCCCCAGGGCACTTGGTTCGATTGGTGGACAGGTCAGGCCCACACCGGCCCCGGCTACATTCTCGCCCCTGCCCCTCTTGAGCAACTGCCATTGTTTGTGCAGGGTGGCTCCATCCTGCCTCTGGCTCCCCCCTGCCCATCCACCGTCCGCCTGCGCCGTGACCAACTGCGCCTCAAGCTCTACCCCGGCAACGGCAGCTTCACTCTCTACGAAGACGACGGGGAAAGCCTCGCTTATCAAGCGGGAAGCTGGGCCACCACCTTCTTCCGCTTGCAGCAGCAAGATAGCCAGCTCATTTTGGGAATTGGGGCTCGCCAGGGCAACTGGATCCCGCCCCAGCGTAGCTGGCTTCTGGAGCTCCTTGGCCACACTCCCCTCTCCCTACCGGACACCGGACAGCCGCAACAGGTTCTCTGGCCCACCCCAGAGGATCCCACGTCTAGCTAATTGCCCTCACGGCCTCCAGCAGCTCCCGGTTGTCTCGCTTGAACAGGGGCAGCCACTCCACGTGCTGGTAGCGCAGGATCCCTTGGCTATCCACCAAAAAATAGGCCCGCCGCGTCCCCAGCAGGCTGTCCACCCCGTACTGCTGGCTCACGGTTCTGTCCACATCGCTCAGCAAAGGAAACTCCAGCTTAAGCTGCTCGGCAAAGGCTTGGTGCCTGGAGAGGGGATCGCTGCTGATCCCCAAGATCTCGCAGCCCGCGGCCCGGAAAGCTTCCCAATCCTCCCGAAAGCAACGCATCTCGCTCGTGCATACCGGGGAAAAATCCGCCGGGTAAAAGGCCAGCAACACCTTGCTCTTGCCCCGGTAGGCCGCCAGTGAAATCTGGGCTCCCTTTTGGATCCCTTTCCCCACCGCAGGCAAGCTAAAGTCAGGAGCAGCAGCCCCAATCACAATCCCCATAAACCCGTCTGACCCAATCTGAGCTCACTTCAACAGTCTAACGGTGGATCCGGATCCCTTCTGGCTTCAAAAAATTTTGGGTTGGATATCTTGACGGGGTGGTGGTGGTGGGGATAGGGTAGTAAAGCGCTGATGAGGCCACCAGCCCCGGCGTCCCAGAACCT
>NZ_JBSSCV010000040.1:0-18543 GCF_054060065.1 Thermostichus sp. MS-CIW-37
TTGGCTTGCCAACTGCAGGGCTACCGTTCGCGTCAGCGGGCCGGAGGCCTTAAGCCCGCCCTGTACTGCGAAGCAGTCAGGGTCGGGTAGTTTACTCTTAAAGGGCTCAGCCCTGGCCTACAACCCGGTTCAACCCCTTGAGAAAGCCTTAGGAAACATTCAGAGAGCGGCCCACGTTCCTAAAGGCAGCTTGCACCTGAGGCCAGCGGGATTCCTGGGTAGAGGCCGTCAGCGTGTAGAGGCGATGGTGCCGAACGGTTACCGTCACCACCTCATGACGAAGCTGGGATCCCATATCGGTTTGGTATTCCAGCAGGTAATAGGGGTGCTCCTGCCGCTCAAAGGCTTCGGCAGCCAACAGCTTGGCCGAGCGACCGGATCCCTCAGGAGCAATGATCTTCTCCGCCACCAACTGCCCCACCTCATCCGGGCTGCCCAAATCGGCAATCGTCTCCCCCTTGTCAAACGGGGCGATCATCAGGCTGACGTTCTCGGTCTCGTACACCAGGTCGCGCAGGAGTACCACCGGCCCTTTCCCCGGCCCAAGATTGACCGCCACCATGCCGTTGGGGTAAGCAAAAGCAAAGGCTCCGCTGGGATCCCTGTAGGCCCGTAGGTTAGAGCCTGCGGAACAGGCACCGACCACCAAGCTGAGGCAGACACAGAGCAGCAACAGCGCTCTAGACAGCCACGGGCTGGTTGCGTAAGTGGGCCACAGGCCTGATCGGGCAGAATGCGCGCCTCGTGCTGCTGACATTGCTGGGATCCTCTCCTCAGGTGGGTTGCCTATTCTTCCTTTATCATCCTAGTACGAGCGCGCCAGCTCTAACCCCTTGGCCTGGGTGCCGGGCGTGCTCAGGCCTGAGTATCCAGCCCAGTTGGCCGGACTGCGCCCACGGAAAACTCCGGCTCAGCAGCGTGGTCGCCGATGTCGGCTGAGACTGAAAACAGGGGATCCTACCGGCCTAAAAGCAACTGCCGCTATTGGGGGAGCCGCTTCTCGAAATCCAGATCCGGTAGCGGCAGGTTGGCCTGGGCACCTCCTTGGCCGGTGAGCATTGCCAAGCGGCGGGAGATTTCGTCGTCCATAGCCATTTCATCCAGTTGGGCAGCAATCTGCTCGCTGCGATCTTCCGAGAGTTCGCTCATGGCTCGGGATTTGAGCTGGCGAGCCTGGATAGCATTCTTTGCCGCCTCAAATTGGGACTTGGCCGAGTCGATGTTGTAGGAGTTGTTGACGCGGGTCATCTGCTCCAGAGCTTGGTTCACCTCGTTGATGTCTTTGAGGTTGCTCAGCTCGCTCTTGTAAGCGGCCAATCGCTCTTTCTCGCGGGCCAGCTTTTGCTTGGCGGCTTTGACGTAGCGCTCGGCAGTTTCCACGTTCTCCTTAAGGGGGCCGAGAATGGCCTCAATTTGCAGCGCTTGGGACATAGCCAGGCGGGCAGCCTCTTGATCGCCCCGTTGGGCGGCCAGGCGAGCTTTGTTCTCCAGGGCCTGGTACTCCCGCACCTTTTGCATGTACTTCTGCTCAGCCCGCTGATAGGCGGCTACTTGGGTGGCAACGGCTTCCGTGAGACGCTGAACCGTCTCCTGCATCCTGCGTAGGGATTCTTCCGCCACCATCACCGCCCCTGTGCCACCTTTCTCCACCGGGATCCCCCACAGCCAGTTCCAAGTTCCGACGATGACGCTGCCGGCCCGTTGCCCAAAAATGCCGTAGATAATCTTGCGTGCGCCCATGGCCTGACCCTCCTGCTTGTGCGTGCCTCTACTGTATTTAACTTTCTCCCTGACTGGAAAGATCCCAGGGATCCGGCAAGTGGACAAATTCAAATCCCCGCTTCTTCAAAGCTGGGATCAACTGCCGCGTCACCTCAGCCACTTGGGATCCCCCCTCTACCCCATCGTGCAGCACGATCAAGGAGCCAGGCCGCACCTGGGCCAGCACCCGCTCCACTACCACCGATACCGGTGGGATCAGCCAATCCTCAGGCACCACGCTCCACATCACCGGACAAAAGCCCCAACGGCGCAAATCCGCAAGCGTCTGCGGCCAAAACAAGCCATTGGGCGGGCGCACAGCCCGATAATCGTCAGGGATCCCGCCACAGGCAGCCACCAGGGCAGCTTGGCTGCGCTTCAGGCTCTGATAAAGCTCTCCAGGGGCAAGCTCGGTAAAAGGGCGATGCTGCCAGCCGTGAAGGCCAATGCGGTGGCCTTGTTGGCGGATCTGACGGGCCAGGTGGGGCCAGCGCTGCACCCGTTCTCCCAACACAAAAAACGTGGCCGACACCTGAAAATCCATCAAAACCTGCAACAAAGCCGGAGTGTACTCAGGGTGAGGGCCATCGTCAAAGGTCAGAGCCACCCGCTGGGTATGGGGATCTGCCGGCAACTCCCACAGGCCGTCGGGAAAGAGGGTCTTGAGGCCCCAATGCAGGGGTGGGTAGAGAGATGGGGGCAGGATTTGCTGAGAAGAGAAGAGCATTGTGGTGAGCTGTATGTTGTCCAGAACCAGAGGGCAATGCTTTGGGTGATCAACTGGGTAACAAATTTAGGTATTGCCGATTGAGCCAACCAATTGAAAAAATGGGCATGAGCATTGTAGCCCGCAAAACGGAAATCAGGGTTGGCGGGCCCGTCGATGGGCTTTTGGATCTCGTCCTAGCCAGTTGTGATTACAGATTGTGCCTACAGATTGTGATTACAGAAGTTGCCATTGGGTGTCGGCAGCAGCCCGCCGCTCGAGTTCTTGAGACGGATGTGGGATCCCTTCTGCCCATAGCCCAGATCCGATAGGCTAGATTCACCCTCAAAGTATCAGCTGATGGCTTGGCAAACTCCAACACTGCTGCTGGTGGATGGTCACTCTCTGGCCTATCGCTCCTTCTACGCCTTTGCCTACAGCCGCGAGGGGGGGTTGCGCACTTCCACTGGGATCCCCACCAGCGTCAGCTTTGGCTTTTTGAAATCGCTGTTGGAAGTCTTGGACAAATACACCCCTACCCATGTAGCCGTTGCCTTTGATACACGGCAGCCCACTTTTCGCCACGAGGCCGACGAAACCTACAAATCAGGCCGCCCGGAAACGCCACCGGAGTTTATCGAAGATGTGGAGAACCTGAAGCAGGTGTTGACGGCACTACGCATCCCGATTTTGGTGGTGCCTGGTTTTGAAGCCGATGACATTTTGGGCACCCTCAGTAGGCTAGCCCCCCAAGATTACCGGGTGCAGATCTTAAGTGGCGATCAAGATCTGTTCCAGTTGATCGATACCGATGGAAGAGTTCGGGTTTTGCACCTCAACAGCAAAGATCGCATCAGCGAGTTTGGCCCCGAACAAGTGAAAGAAAAATTGGGCATCTGGCCTTGGCAGGTGGTGGATTATAAGGCCCTCTGTGGTGACCCTTCTGACAACATTCCCGGGGTGAAAGGGATCGGCCCCAAGCGAGCTGTGGAGCTGCTGGAGCGCTACGGCAGTTTGGATGAAATTTTCGACCACCTGGACGAGATCCAAGGAAAAGTCCAGCAATACCTCAAAGAAGGGATCCCGGCGGCCCATCACTCGCAATTTATGGCTCGGATCAAATGCGACGTTCCTCTTTCTCCCGACTGGGAGAGCATGAAATTAACCGGGTTTGATCAAGCAGAATTGCTGCCGCTGCTGGAAAAATTGGAGTTTCACAGCTTCATCGCCCAAGTGCGCAAAATACAAACGGCTTTGGGGGGGATCCCAACCGAGGCAGAGGTGGTTGGCGCTTTTAATCCCACCGGGGATCCCGCAAACGCTCCTGACGAAGCCCTGTGGTTTGATTTTGCCCTCGATCCCGTCCCTTCTCTGCCGGCGGTGCGCATCATCGATACGCCGGAGCAACTGGAGCTTTTGCGGCAAGAGCTGCTGGCCTGCCCAGGGATTGTAGCTTGGGATACTGAAACCACCAGTCTAGATCCACGGGATGCCCAATTGGTGGGGATCGGCTGTTGTTGGTCAGAGGGAGATATCGCCTACCTGCCCATCGGCCACCGCCAGGGATCCAATCTGGATTGGGAGCTGGTGAAACAAAGCCTGCAGCCCCTCTGGGAAGATCCCAACCGACCCAAAAGCCTACAGAACTGTAAGTATGATCTGAGCATTTTCCGCGCCCACGGGATCCGCCTGCAAGGGATCCGATTTGATCCCATGTTGGCCAGCTACGTTTTGGATCCAGAAGCCAGCCACAACTTGGCCGATTTGGCAGCCACCCATTTGAATTTGCCGACCACCAGCTACAAAAAGTTGCTGGGCAAGGAACAGTCCATTGCCGATATCCCGATTTCCAAAGTTGCAGAATACTGCGGAACTGATGCCTATTGTGCCTATCGTCTGGTGCCGATCCTCACCGAAAAGCTACAGAAAACCGATCTGCGCCTGTGGGATCTTTTTATTCAGGTCGATCTGCCCTTGGCCCAAGTTCTGGAAGAAATGGAGTGGATCGGCATTCGCATTGATACCGAGTTTCTGAGGCAATTTTCCCAAGAGCTGGAACAAGAGCTGCAAAGTTTGGAGCAGAAAGCCTATGCCCAGGCTGGAGAAACCTTTAACCTCAATTCTCCCAAGCAACTGGGATCCCTGCTCTTTGAAAAGCTGAAATTGGACATTCGCAAAACCCGCAAAACGGCTACTGGCTATTCCACTGATGCCTCAGTTTTAGAAAAGCTAGAGGGGGATCATCCTCTCATCGAAACCATCGTGCAATACCGCACCTTGGCCAAGCTGAAATCGACCTATGTGGATGCTCTGCCTGCCCTGGTAAGAAGCGATACCGGCAGAGTCCACACCGACTTTAACCAAACCGTTACTGCCACCGGCAGGCTCAGCTCCTCAAACCCCAACTTGCAAAATATTCCCATTCGCACCGAGTTCAGTCGCCGGATTCGACAAGCTTTTATTCCCCAAGAGGGATGGCTATTGGCGGCAGCAGATTACTCTCAAATTGAGCTGCGCATTTTGGCCCACCTCAGCCAAGAACCTGCCTTGCTGGAAGGCTTTCGCTCAGGGGAAGATGTGCATACCCTGACCGCCCGTCTGCTCCTGGAAAAACAAGAAATAACCAGCGAAGAACGCCGCCTGGCCAAAACGATCAACTATGGGGTGATCTATGGCATGGGAGCGCAGCGCTTTGCCCGCACTGCGGGGGTTTCTTTGTCGGAAGCCAAGCAATTTTTACAGCGATTTAACGAGCGCTACGCCGGTATTTTCGCCTACCTGCGCTCCACTGAAGCCTTTGTGGAAAAACATGGCTATGTGGAAACGATCTTGGGTCGCCGTCGCTATTTTCCCAATTTGTCTCGTCTGACAGGCCATCGCAAACAAGCCGAATTGCGGGCGGCTGTGAATGCCCCCATCCAGGGATCCGCCTCGGACATTATCAAAGTAGCAATGGTGCGCCTGCGGCAAAAGCTGCAGAACTTTCGTTCCCGCTTGCTCCTGCAAGTGCATGATGAGCTGGTGTTTGAGGTGGATCCCTCGGAATGGCAGGCCCTAAAACCGCTGATCCAAACAGAAATGGAAGGAGCAGTGCCCCTCTCCATACCGCTGGTGGTGGATATCCAAATTGGCCACAATTGGAAGGAAGCCAACTAGACCATGGGAGGCAGAAAACCCCAGGTTTGCAAGGAAAGGGATCCCGGCTCCGTGAAAATGTTAAGCTATGTAAAAGCGTTTGTTGTTTTCTTATGGCTGTTGAGATTTACACCTGGCGTTTTTGTCCCTTCTGCATCCGGGCCAAGCAACTGCTGGATCGCAAGGGCGTGAAATACATCGAATACGCCATCGATGGAGACGAGGTGGCACGGGCGGAAATGGCCAAGCGGGCCAATGGTCGCCGTTCGGTGCCGCAAATTTTCATCAACGACCAGCATATCGGCGGCTGCGACGATCTTTACGCGCTAGAGGCTCGCGGCCAGTTGGATCTGCTCCTACAGCAGGCTAGCTAAGCCTCAACTGTATCTCTCATCACTTTGTAGCCTGTTTAACTTGAGCGCGAGCCTGCTTCACCATGGCAATTAAGGTTTGATGGGCGTCCTCGGAGTCCCGCAGGGGGTGGTCGAAGCGGATCCGCAGCGTTTGTACGGCCCCGTCGACCTGCACCCGCAAGTCCATCCCTTCCGGGTCAATGGCCTGCATGCGGGCTTGGGTAACTCCTTCCACCTGGCCAAAGACCCTGGCGTAGAGGGCTATTGCATCGGCATGATCTTCGTTCATGTGCTTGCAGATGCGCTCGCTAACTTGGGGGGTGAGAGGATCGCCCATGGCAGTTGTTTTTGGCTTACAGCCCTCAGTTTAAAGCTCCCGCCAGTCCACAGTAAACTACCCAACCCTACCCCTGGCCAGTACAATAATGCGGCTAACCCAGCGTTAAAAGCGGCGCTCCCGGATAGGCAGCCGTTTAGGTTTCAGAATAAAAAGGCAGGGATCCCTTCCCCTCCATCCCAGAGAACACCAGGGATCCAGGGGATCAAGCTTGTCCTTGGGCCTGTAGCTCCAACAGCTCATCTGCCATATCCAAAAAAGCCTCCCGATCCAGATAGGAGACATCTCCCACCCACTCCCCCAGCTTGACCACATAGACCTCGCTCAAGGTGGGCCGGCGCTGCAAATCGCGGGAATAGGCTTTCACCAACCCGAGCACCGATTGCTTTTTGACAATTCGCCTGTAGCGGGGATCGTCCTTGGCCCGCACACGATAGACGACTCCGGTCTCATCGCCAATTTCCATCTCAAACTGGCGCTCCCGCACCTCTTCAATGTAGAAGTTGCCATCTTCATCCAGCTTTTCTCGCTCTTCCACCACCACCTCGTAGCGGCGAGTGCGCAACACCTGCCCAAAAAACAATCCCCCATAGGGAATCTCGCGAAAGGCTAGCTGACGGCGGGAGATGGTATAGAGCGGCCCCCACAGGAAGGGATAGAGCAACGAGAGAATCCCGACCAGGAAGGCGATTGCCCCCAGAAAGGATCCCTCGCCAAAAGCGCGGGAAAGAACCAGCAGCGCCACGCCCACCAAAATGGCCGTGATGATACGGCCCGTGCTCTTGAGGGCATCGCTCCAGTAAGCCGCATACTGAAGGCGCGTTGGCACCACCGGAATCACCGATTCGCATTCTTCTGGGGTTAGCTCCAACAACATGCTCCAAGGATCCTCACAATGCCACACTCCATCTGCAACCCTGGTGAGGGCGGGCCAGACCTTATCTTAAAATGAGGCAGGGCTGCTTCGCCGCCGGGCTTGTCTGCTGCCAGTTCTTGCACACTTCCCATTTCCATGCTGACAGGATCCCATTTCTCCTCGACCAGCCAGGCCATCAGACAGCAGGTGGCCCAATTGGACGAGGGATCCCGTCGAGACAAGGCTTGGCTGGGGGATGCGGTGTTGAGCTTGTTTGCCCGGCAGTGGCTGCTTGGGCCACCTCAAGACTGGCAAGTGCCCTCCCCGCCCAGTTGTGACCTGAATCGCGCAGAACTCTTCACTTGGCTGACCTCCAACCAATTTTTGTCGGCCTTTAGGGATCCCACGCAGGTGGAAGCGGAAATCGGCCTATCTAGGGCGGCTTTGTGCTATGCTGCCTGCAGCGGCAGGGTAGTCAACCGCTCTATTCGCGTCAGCGGGCCGTAGGCCTTAAACCCAACAGTCTCACGACTGGATGCAGCCTCAATAGGTTTTGTAGTTGTTGTTTGCAACGGTACCTAAGGGCATTGGGGAACCGCCCTGCACTCGCGTCAGCGGCGCGTAGCGCTTGGGGGAACGCCTGGGGAGATGAGCACCGCTGTCGTAGAGGGGCAACCCAACACGGTAAGTGCTGTCGCAGAACCAGGAACCAGAATCTCCTGCCTAAAGGCAGGGGAGTATGTCAAGAAACAGAAGGTCTGCAAGCAGCGTTTGAATACATCCAGACGCACCTGCTGCCGCTGTTTGTGAGGCAGGTGAACAACCGCGCCAAAGCTCTGCGTGGCAAACGCCGCTAGCCAGTTTCTCAGCAAAGCAAGAGCGCGGCAGGATTGCTGGACAGGTCGCTTTTTGAGGGGGAAGCGGAATTAATGGGAAGAAGGGGGATCCACCCAGCGCCCATCGGCTTTGATCAGGTCGATCAGCGCCTGCACGCCTTCCGATTCCGGCACCCTTTTCACTTCCTCTTTGCCGCGGTAGAGAGAGATCACCCCCGGCGTCTTGCCCACGTAGCCGTAGTCGGCGTCGGCCATCTCTCCCGGCCCATTGACAATGCAGCCCATCACGGCAATGTCCAACCCCACCAGATGCTGGGTTGCGGCGCGCACCTTCTGCAGCACCTCCTCCAAATTGAACAGGGTGCGGCCACAGGAAGGGCAGGCCACATACTCCACCATGGTTTTGCGCAGGTTCAGAGCTTGCAAAATGCCGTAGGCCACCGGGATCTCCTTTTCCGGCGCTTCCGTGAGAGAAACCCGAATCGTGTCGCCGATCCCTTCAGCCAAGAGGGTTCCGATCCCCACCGCCGACTTGATGCGCCCATATTCTCCATCGCCCGCCTCGGTGACACCTAAGTGGAAGGGATAGTTTAGGCCCAGGGCATCGAAGCGACGGGCTGCCAGCCGGTAGGCCGCCAACATGACCTGCGGGCGGGAGGCCTTGAAGGAAAGCACCACATTGTGAAAGTCTTGCTCGGCGCAGATTTGGGCAAATTCCAGGGCCGACTCCACCATGCCCTCAGGCGTATCCCCGTAGGTGAAGAGCATCCGCTCTGCCAGGGATCCATGATTTACCCCGATGCGCAGGGCTTTGTTCTGGGCTTTGAGGGTCTGGACAAGGGGGGTGAAGGTTTCCCGGATTTTGTTACGAATGGCCTCAAATTCCGCCTGGGTATATTCTGTGCGACCGGGCTGAGGTTTTTCAAAGACGAACAACCCTGGATTGATGCGCACCTTGTCCACGTATTTGGCTACTTCCAGGGCGATCTTGATGCCGTTGTGATGGACATCGGCTACCAAAGGCACCGGCTTGTAGGTTTGGATCAGCTTCTCCCGAATCGCCTCCATCGCCTTGGCATGGGCCATGCTGGGAACGGTAACCCGCACAATCTCTGAGCCTGCCTCGTGCAGACGGCGGATCCCGGCCACTGCCGCGTCGACGTCGAGGGTGTCCTCGTTAATCATGGACTGTACCACCACCGGGTGCTGGCTGCCGATCAACACATCAGCTACGGCCACCGTGCGGGTGGGGCGACGGGGATAGACCGGTTCTGGGTAGGGCTGCTGGGTGGGGGCGTTGGGCCGATCCAGGGTTTGCATAGCTTGGTCAAGCCAAAAGAGCTGCTCTAGCTTGATTGTAGGTCGGAAACTAACCTGGGATTCGACTCAGCTCAGGGTAGAGGCTGAGGGGTTCAACCCCGAGGATTTCGACGGGATCCCCAACCCTCAGGTGCTTGCCCGCCTCCGTTCTCGGGATCCACGTATTGATCCCAAGGCGATAGAAATGGTCAAAGCGGCTGGCTTCGGCCCAGGGTGGCAAGGTTTTCTGCCGTTGCGCCACGAAGTGCTTTTGAAAACCGGGATAGGCCTCTCCGCTCAGGGGATCCCGGGTGGGCACCACACAGCGGGCGCAGGGGTTAAGGCCCAGCAGCTCCACTTCCCCGATGCGAAAGCGCACCCCTTGATCTGCGCGGGCAAAGAGACGATCCTCCCAAAAGGCAGAGCAATCCGACAGCTCGATATTCATGCGAAAGCGCTGCCGAACCGCTTCCAGGGTCAAGTTGGGGAACCAACCAGCCACCGTCTCCAGAGTGGCTGTGCTGATCAGGGTGGGGCCGTCGGCATAGGGATCGTCTGGAAATCCCCTGACAGGATCCTCCAGCAGTTGCACCGGAAAGCCCAACCAGTGGCTGAGCCAAGTTTGTAAAGCATCCCGCTGCTGCTGCAGGTCAAACTGGGCCGTCTTGCCCTCCCCCCACAACTGCACCCGGCCCAACCGGGGATCAAACCGGGCCCGCAGGCGGTGGACTGCAGCATGGCGTTTGCCGTTCACCCGCTTCCCCTCCGCATCCACCAGGGCGTAGCGCCGATCCCCCTCCAAAGTCCCCCCTGCCGTCAGCCTCACCTCAGACAGAGGGATCCCATCCAGGGACTTGATGGGATAGACCGTTAACCTGGCAACCTGGGGCATGGCCTGTCTGCCGGGATCCCTGGGGGTGGGATCCGCCTTAGCTGCTTAACTGTCGGCTTCGGTGGGATGGTCGGTCATGGGGTAGCTGCGGATAAAGTCTCTGGGGGTTACATTTTCTACAAACTTGCGAAAGGCCTCCCGCTCCGCCTCGTCGGCATCCTGGTTCATGGGGATCGAGGCTTCCGCAATGACCTCTTCCACCGTCCAAATGGGAACATGGGCCCGCAGGGCAAGGGCAATGGCATCGCTGGGGCGGCAGTCGATCTCCTGTTTTTTGTCGCCATTCACGGTGACGAGCACCGCGTAAAAAGTATTGTCCAGCAAGGCGTGAATGATGACCCGCTCCAGCTTGATCCCCCACGTCTTCCAGGAGTTGAGGATGAGATCATGGGTCATGGGGCGCAGTGGCTTTTGGTCGTCCAGCGCCTGCAAAATGGCATTGGCCTCTGCTTTTCCCACCCAAATGGGCAGGGCACGACGCTCACTGCTATCGCGCAGGATGACGATGGGGTTCTGGTTAACGGCATCAACCGCAATCCCAGCCACATGCATCTCGATCATGAGCAATTGCCTCCAGCCGGTGATCTAGATCGTATCTACGGGTATCAAAGTTTGGCAACACACTATGAGCTCAGTCGGGGGTTTGGTGGAAGTGGCCTTGATCGGGGGCACCAGCGAGAGCCGCAGCTTGGCCGACGCCCTCAGCCGGCAGGGGATCCCTTGGGTGGCAACCGTCACCACTGAAGGGGCCAGAAGGCTGTATCAGGATTTGCCCGGTCAGGTGGTGGTCACCCGATTTTCGCCGCCATCTCTGGAACAATTCCTGCAAGAGTGCCGGATCCGCGTAGTGGTGGATGCCTCTCATCCTTTTGCCCAGCAAATCTCGCAACTGGCCATCCGGGTGACGGCCCAACTGGGGATCCCCTACCTGCGCTACGAACGCCCTCCTGTAGAGCTGGATCCCTGGGTACAGGTGGCACCGGATTGGCAGGGGGTGCTCACAGATGCGGTGCTGGCAGGGCGGCGGGTGCTGCTGACGGTGGGAGTGAAGGCCCTGCCCCTGTTTGTACCTTGGCAAGATCGCTGCCAACTGTGGGCACGGGTGCTGCCGGAATCGGTTCCCCAAGCGGTGCAAGCCGGGATCCCTGCCGAGCGGGTGATTGGGATGCGCTTACCCCTCAGCTTGGAGCAGGAACTACAGCTTTGGCAACAGCTCAGCCCTCAGGTGGTGATCAGCAAAGCCTCTGGGGAAGCAGGCGGGCTGGGGATCAAGCAGGCGGTGGCCAAAACCCTGGGGATCCCTTTGTGGGTGATCCGCCGACCCCCCTTGGACTATCCCTGGTGCAGCCAGGATTTGACAGAGGTGGTGCAGGAATGCAGGCGATGCTTGGGCAGAGCCAAACCTTGAGGTTGCCCGGCTCCAGTCCAACGGGTCAAAACGGCTCTTCGGGGGGCAGGTTGGAGTCGCGGTCTTGACGGGATCCCAGCAGTTCTAGGCGATCTACAGCGATGATGGGCCTCTGGCGCTCTTCTCCGGTGGATTTGTCTTTCCAGCGATCGAACTTGAGGCTGCCCGTTACCCCGATGAGGCTGCCTTTGCGCACATACTCTCCGGCCACCTCGGCAGTGCGGCCCCACAACTCTAGGCTGAACCAATCGGGCTTGTCTTCTCCTTTGCGGAATCGGTTGACCGCCAAGCTAAAAGTACAGACCACCTTGCCTGACTCAAAGTAGCGCACCTCCGGATCCATGCCGGCTCGCCCCACCAAGGTCACCAGGTTCAAGCTCATGGGTAGTTTCTCCAGACCGCCAGTAGATCTAGCCTTCGTTGTAGCGCTCGCAAGGGATCCCTGTCATCTTTTGGCCTGCGACCGTCGGCTTGGGCTCAGAGCCGATTCTTTAGGATATCTACAGATTCAACTGCGGGGATCCCGATTGATCTCTGGGAAAAGCCTCTGCTGTGATGGACTTGATGCTCGGGATCCGGATCCGCACTCTGTCGCAAAAGTTTACAATGGCAGAAGCAGTTGAGCAAATGCCAGCCCACCAGACACTCCCACCGGCCAATTGCAGGGCTAGCAGAGCAGGTTCGTTGCTGTGAGAGGACGCATTCGGAAGCATTTCCCATGGAATTCATCTACACATACGCCTGGTTGATCCCCGTCTATCCTTTGGTGGCAGCCTTTCTCCTCGGCTTAGGTATCCTGATGTTCAACGCCTGGACAAGGGCCAACCGCTCTTTGGCTGCCTTTTTGAGCGTGTTCGCGACCGGGACGGCGATGGTTCATGCCTTTGCCCTTTTGGTCAGCCAGGTGCAAGGGCACGAAACCGTCCTCAGAACCATCACCTGGGCCCAGGCGGGATCCTTCTCGGTGGACATGGGCTTTGTCGTGGATCACCTGAGCGCCATGATGCTGGTGGTGGTGACCACGGTGGCCTTTCTGGTGCAGATCTACTCCGATGGCTACATGGCCCACGATCCCGGCTATGTGCGTTTCTACGCCTACCTGAGCTTATTTAGCTCCTCGATGCTGGGCTTGGTGGTCAGCCCCAACCTGGTGCAGATCTATATCTTCTGGGAGCTGGTGGGGATGTGCTCCTACCTGCTCATCGGCTTTTGGCACGACCGGCAGGCGGCGGCAGAAGCAGCGCAAAAGGCGTTTGTGGTCAACCGGGTGGGAGATTTCGGCCTGCTGTTGGGCATCTTAGGTTTTTACTGGATTTCCGGTACCTTCGCGTTCAACGAGATCGGGCGCAACTTGCAGGAGATGTTGGCTGCCGGAGCGGTGAGCAGCAGCTTAATTGCCCTGTTTGCGGTGTTGGTGTTCTTGGGGCCGGTGGCCAAGTCCGCTCAGTTCCCCCTGCATGTGTGGTTGCCGGATGCTATGGAAGGTCCCACGCCCATTTCCGCTCTCATCCACGCAGCCACGATGGTGGCGGCTGGGGTATTCCTCTTGGCCCGCATGTTCCCGGTGCTGGAAGGGATCCCGGTGGCCATGGACATCATCGCCTGGACGGGGGCGGGCACAGCCTTCTTGGGGGCCACCATTGCCATCACCCAAAACGACATCAAAAAAGGCTTGGCCTACTCCACCATTTCCCAGCTGGGCTACATGGTCATGGCCATGGGGTGCGGCGCCTATGGGGCGGGCCTGTTTCACCTGATGACCCACGCCTACTTTAAGGCGATGCTCTTTTTGTGCTCTGGCTCAGTTATCCACGGCATGGAAGCGGTGGTCGGCCATGACCCGGTTTTGGCCCAAGACATGCGCCTGATGGGGGGGTTGCGCAAATACATGCCGGTTACGGCCATCACGTTTTTGATCGGCACGTTGGCCATTTGTGGGATCCCGCCCTTCGCCGGCTTTTGGTCTAAAGACGAGATCTTGGGCGCTGTTTTCGAACGGAACCCAGCTCTGTGGGGGGTGGGCTTCCTCACCGCCGGGATCACCGCCTTCTACATGTTCCGCATCTACTTCCTCACCTTCGAAGGGGAGTTTCGCGGCACCAACCTGAGACTGCGGCAGGAGGTGGCCATCAGCCAGGGCCGTCCTGTGCCGGCTTTTGCCTACGTTTTTGCGGGGAAACAACCGGCCTTTGGCCCTGGAGCCATGAACATTCAAGAAAAACCCCAGCCCAGCAGCCATCCTGAAGCCCAGGAAAACCTGCACGACGGAGATGCCCATGCCTCAGAGCCCCATGAGTCCCCTTGGTCGATGACCTTCCCGCTGTTGGCTCTGGCCGTCCCTTCTGTGCTGATTGGCCTGGTGGGCACCCCTTTTGCCAACTTCTTTGAAGCTTTCATCCACCCACCGACTGAGTCTGTGGCAGAGGCAGGCTCGATTTTACCGCTGGTGGCAGCAGAGTGGCAGGAGGTGCTGGCGGGCCATTTCGATTGGGCAGAGTTTCTGATCATGGCGGGTAGCTCCGTGGGCATCGGGCTGATCGGCATCACTTTGGCCAGCTTGATCTACTGGCAAAAGCGCATCGACCCGGGCACCTTCCCCCAAAGCCTGCAGCCGCTCTACTACTTCTCCCTCAACAAGTGGTACATTGACGACCTCTATGAGCGAGTCTTTGTGCAGGGCACCCGCTTCGTGGCACGGGAGGCGCTGGAGGTGGACAGCCGCATCGTGGATGGTGTGGTCAACCTGACGGGCTTGGTGACCATGGTGAGCGGCGAGGCGATGAAATACCTGGAGAGCGGCAAGGCCCAGTTTTACGCTTTGATTATCTTTGCAGCGGTGGTGGTGATGGTGGTGGCCTCGGGGGTGGGATTCTAGCCTGAGGGCAAGGCTGCTCGCTCGGCCAAGGGATCCCTCAGCCTAGAACTGCTGCTATGCTACGGAGCAAGTTGAGCGGATCCCTTGTTGCAATGGCCCC
Source organism: Thermostichus sp. MS-CIW-37 (assembly GCF_054060065.1). Taxonomy (NCBI): domain Bacteria; kingdom Bacillati; phylum Cyanobacteriota; class Cyanophyceae; order Thermostichales; family Thermostichaceae; genus Thermostichus; species Thermostichus sp. MS-CIW-37. The sequence goes on from NZ_JBSSCV010000040.1 coordinate 14,559, forward strand.
GCGTCGTCTTACGTCGATTTCGGATCCCCTGTTGGCGGAAAAGCAAGGTCAGAGGGAGCGTGTCTTTGCCCTGAAAAATCGGATCGAAGCAATCCTCTATTTGAAGGGGCAGCCTCTGGAGCTATCGGCCCTGGCCCAGTTGGCCCATTGCAGTCGCGACGAAGCCTACGATGCGCTGCTGGAATTAATGGAAGACTATGCCCATCGCGATTCCGCCTTGGAGGTCTTACAGCTGGAGGAGGGGTTTGCCCTGCAGTTGCGGGAGCCGTTTTTGGAGCTGGCCAACCAGCTTTTACCCCCTGAAATTGGGGTGGGTGCTACCCGTACCCTGGCTACAATCATTCTGCGTGGCCCGCTCTCGCAAGCCGATTTGGTGGAGTTGCGCGGTCAAGGTGCTTATCAGCACGTGGCAGAGCTGGTAGAAAAAGGCTTCGTTACCCGCTATCGCAAAGAAGGCTGCCGTTCCCCTTGGTTGCGGGTGACCGATAAGTTTCATCGCTACTTCACGGTAGATGAGCTGGCCAAAAAAGCAGCAGAGGCGGCTTCTTTCCCCGAAGAATAAACTTTGAAGAATAAACTTTCCCCAACTGCAAAATGAGGGATCCCTAACTCCTCTCTCCCAAAGGGAAAGTGTCTCAATCTGGCTTGAAATAAAAAAGGATCCCCTGGTCGGGGATCCAAATCGAGGGGAGCGCAGCTTCGGCAGAGAAGGGATCAGCCGAAGTAGGTTCGATTGCTGAGACTTCTACTTGTTGGGCTGAGGGGTGACCCGCAAATAAGGCTTAATTTCCTTGTAGCCTTTTGGGAACTTCTCTTTCAGCACTTCCGGATCTTTCAGCGAAGGCGGAATGATGACATCGTCACCGTCTTTCCAGTCGGCGGGAGTGACAACGTTATACTTATCCGTCAACTGCAGGGCATCGATCACCCGCAGGAGCTCGTCGAAGTTGCGGCCTGTGCTGGCCGGGTAGGTAAGAATGAGGCGTATCTTCTTGTTGGGATCGATGATGAACACCGAGCGCACCGTCAGGGGCAGCCCTTCTTGGTTGATGTTGGTTTGATCCAACATGTCGTAGAGCTGAGAAACCTTGCGGTCTGCATCCGCCAAGATGGGATAGTTCAGGGTGGTGTTCTGGGTTTCCTCGATGTCTTTTACCCAGCCCACGTGGGAGTCCACATCGTCCACACTGAGGGCGATCACCTTCACACCCCGCTTTTCAAATTCGGGCATCAGCTTGGCAACGGTGCCCAGCTCTGTGGTGCAGACCGGCGTGTAATCGGCGGGGTGAGAGAACAGCACCACCCAGCTATCTCCAGCCCAAGAGTAGAAGTCAATTTCGCCGTGGGTAGACTTTTGCGTGAAATTGGGAGCAGTATCGCCAAGTCGGAGAGACATACGCTCTTGATCCTCCGTAAAAGGGTTCAATCCGGTGAGACAGGGATCCGGATCCTTCGACCCGATCCCTCCCGATCTTGCCACATAACTCCACTTTTCCGAGCGGATTGCAGGTGATTTTAAGATTCTTGCTGGCGGGAGGGAGTGCTCCTCCTCTTCCCTGACGCCTTGCGCCCAGGCAGAACGTAAACAATTGCTGCGCGGATCTTAACGTTCCTTAAGTTCTTTGCTGCAGCGGTAGCCCCCTAGAAGTATGCTAGGTAGCACTAGATCCTCTGACGTAAGGTAGGCCATGGAAGAATTGAGGCAAGACGCAGAAACCGTTACACCTTGCAGCTTGGCCACCCTGTGGGCGCAAAAATATGTAGACAAGCTACGGGCACAGGCTGCCTTGGGCGAGCTGCCAGGCGCCCCTCTAGCTGACAAGGTGAAGGGATCTTTGCGCTTTGCCAGCTCCCAGGCCTGGGCGAAGACGGAGCGGCTCTTGGCTGCTGAAATACCGAGGCAGCGGCTGGATCCGGACTTGATTGATCCCTGGCAAATTGCCGAGGATTCCCAGGAGTTATTTGAAAAGGCAGCAGCAAGTTGTGGGGAGGGCCTCTCACCAGCCCGCTTTTCGGTAAAGATCGCGCCATCTTGTGGCCAGCTGCGGGCTCGCTACAGCAAGCCGGATCCGCGGGTACTTGGCTTTTTAAGCATGCAATTTCACTACACGGGGCAAATGGTCCTGCAGGCTCTGCTGCCCCAGGAGCGGGGTCTCTTCCACCCCTACTTGAAAGTTATGGATGACCACCTGTACATGCCTTTGCAGAGGATGTACGAGGCCGCTGCCGCCCAGGCAGGCGATCACTTTTCTGCGCCTTTGGCTGCTATTCAAGAGCTCTTGCCCCTGGTTACCAGCGTGGCAGAGTCCATTTGTGCCGAGGTAGCCCAACGTTTTCCGGACTATCACTGCGAAAGCGGTCCCTTGACAGATCTGAACGTGCGGATTTCCAGCATCCGCGATGTGGAGATGTTTCAGGTGTACTTGGGCCTCTGTGCCCTAGAAGGCAGCATGGCGGCTATCCAGCAGGAGCTGTTTCCCCTCTGTGTGATGCTCTACCCCCCTTTGAAAGTGAGCTGGGAGCTGGTACGGCAGATGCTCAAGCTCTTGGATAAGGTTCTGAGGTCTGGTCTCAGCCAGGCCAGCTATGCCGTCCTGCTGCCCTACCTCCAGGCAGTGCAGGGTATGTTCTCGCTGGAGGTTTTTCCTGAAAATGACCCCATCTGGAGCCATCATCCCAATGTGATGCGCTTTATGGAGACGGCGCAGAATCTGTTGCAAGAATTGCTGGCTCAAAAAGCTTAAAGGCCAGTTAACGCCACCATTCCTATTCCCGCTCGCGACCTCCCAGTTACGCAAGGAAGGGAACATTGGCAGTTGCTGCTCAGCCTGCCTGCAGCTTGGGATCCACCAGCTCGGCTACGAATTGGTGCAGGATGGTGACATAGCGCTCTCTGGCCACTTCCAGCAAATTGTTGTGACCGGCCCCTTCGATAGGCACCAAGCGTTTGGGATCCCTCGCTGCTTGATAAAGGGTTTCAGCGTGCCAAAAGGGGATCAAACGATCATGGGTGCCGTGCAAAATCAGCAGCGGGCAATCGATCTTGGCAATGCGGCTGAGGTTATCGAAGCGATCGAAGGGCAGCAGCGGGATGCGGGTTAAGACGCGAAAGGCTGTGACGAAGGTGGATTCCAGGATCACGCCCCCCACCGGCTTTTGGGCTGCCAAATAAACCGATGGCCCACCCCCTACTGATCTTCCATAGACCAAGATCCGCTCCGGCGGGATCCCTTGGGCAACTAGGTAAGTGTAAGCGGCCTCGATATCTTTGTAAGCGCCGGCCTCGGAAGGGATCCCTTCGCTGGTGCCGTAACCGCGGTAGTCGTAGGCCAAGACGGCAAACCCAGCCTGCTGCAGGTGCACCAAGCGGGGCAGGATATCCCCCAAGTCTTCAGCGTTGCCATGGCTATAGAGGAGGGTATAAGCAGCAGCCGGATTGGGCAGATATACCGCTGAAATCTGCAGCCCATCAGAGGTCGTGAGCTTGAGAATGGCGTCCCCATCTCGATAGCTGGCGGGCTGGGGCAGAAAGATCAGCCGCTCCGATTGAAACCAGCCCAGCCAGAGCAGGTAGCCGTACACCACCAGCCCGACCAGCAGCAAGGATCGCCCCACGCGCAGCCATGGGAAGGATCCCCAAACTAGTTGTAGGAGATCTCGGTGGGGCATTGACAGGAAGGCATCGACAAGTAAGTTAAGCTCAATTTGCGGCACTTGCCCAAGGTTCTGCGCTGCTTACAGGCAACCCCTTTCCCATAAGGGAAGAGGGGAGCAGGAAAACTGCATCCTTCAGCCAGAAATCGCAGGAGCCCCGCACTGTACCCGTAGGGTCAGTGTCGGGAGGAATGCGGAAGTTATGATAGAACCATGACCCAAGTCCTGACCGTCTTCTGCAAGCTCAAGGTGTCCCAGTCGCAAGCCGCAAAGTTGGATGCGACAATGGATGCCTTTGTGCAGGCGTTGAACTGGGTCAACCAAAACACAC
>NZ_JBSSCV010000041.1:0-17612 GCF_054060065.1 Thermostichus sp. MS-CIW-37
AAACAGAAAGATCAACTGGTAGTAATCCGTACTGAACATATTATACATTATTTTCAGTATAGTTGAGCTTATTATTGACTAGAGTCATGCTCTCCCGGTGGTCTCTATGCTGAAATCGCTGCCTGCTCGCCCATTGTCCTGCTTTCTTGTAGCCGGCCTGCTGTTGGCAGGGGGCGTTGCGTTTTTGGCCCCCCGTTGGTTCCCGGCTCTGGCCAACGAACAGGCTGTTCCTGAGGCCGAACTGGCGCTTCGGCCCCTCTTGCCTCCGGGATCCCGGATCCTCAGCTCGCGGCGATTGAGCGACACAGAAGCGGAAATTTGGGTGGAGTCTCGGGGGGGAACCAGCCCTGTGATCATGCGGCTGAATGCTGCAGGGACTTGGGAACAGGATATGAGCGCCACCTTGGCCCGCGGAGCCAGCCAGATGCAAGCTCTCGCCCGGCAACAAACGGTGAACTTGCCTGCCGGCTTTGGCCAGACCGCCCCCGATCAACCCCCGCCGCCGGTGCCCTCCCTTCTGCAGGCTACCCAAGCTGCCTCTAGCCTGATCCCGCCAGTGGATCGAGAGCAGGAAACCCAGCGGGCCTTGAGTGGGGCTGGCCGTGTGGATCCCTTTGTGCCTCAAAACGTGCGTGCTCCTGAACCGCAGATTGTCCTGCCGCCCCTGCCTCCACCTCCGGTTTTGCCCCCTCCTGGCGACGGCAATGGAGCGCCTGTAGCAGTGGCCACCCCGATCCCAACGCCTACCCCCGACCCGGCTGCCTTTGCCCGCAGGGTACAGGTTTCCGGGATGATACAGATCGGCGGCGAGTCCTTTGCTCTGGTTTCTGGCCCAGGTGTCATTCCCTCTGTGGTGCAGGCCGGTCAAAACTATCAAACTGCCAAGGTGGCCGGAGTGTCAGTGCCAGAGCGACGGGTTGTGCTCTCGGAAGGGGGAGAAACGGTCGTGAAGCAAATGGAAGACACCAGCGTGATTGTAGGTGCGCCCTAGCTTCAGCGGTAGCAAGACACCGGTGGTAGAACAGGCTTATTTCCAGCAAAACGGTTAGCTGGGTTGATTCCCATTGAACGGGCTTAGAGCAGCCGTAGCTCTCAAGATCTGAGCTGGGAAGAGCGGAGTTGCCAGATCTCCAGATTTTGAGAAGATTTTGAGACCTGGGCAGCAAGGCCGAGAAGACTTCAAAAGCGGGGTTCGCTGCTGAGGCGTGAGGGCTGCTGTTTGAGATAACGCAAAAACTCCCGCAGCTCGGCGTCGCTGAGTTGGTGGCGAGATTTCTTCTGAAAGCGACGTTCCAAAAACTCTTGTCCTTCCTTGCGGCCCCAGCCAATGCGCTGCATCTCCACATCCGTTTGGGCAATGATGTCCGATAGGTCATCCCCATAGGCCGCCGGCTCACTTAGACCGGGCAGCTCTGGGGAACTTGGCTTTGCAGGGATCCCTATCGACTCGGGGGCTGGAGAAGCAGGGGAAGACTGAGCGTGTCCGTTGGCCAACTCAGGAGTTGGCAGATAAGGCACCCTGGCGGCAGCAGAATCCATGCCCAAACTCAAAGAGGAAGTGGGGCGACCAAATCCTGCGTGGTGGAGGGCGCGCTTCAAGGCAGCATCTTCCGCCTCTTCGACGGTGTTCGAGCCAGCCATGCCACTGCCCAAAACCGTGTTGTTCACCACCACCTGGGCTCTGACGATGTAGATCCCTTCTTCCACCCGCAACAGATCGGTGAGCAAACTGCCCATGGGGTACCGCTCTCGAAAGTCTTGGATCATGTTGGCGTCAGAACCTGTTGCTGCTGAAGCTCTGACTACAAGCTAGCCCGAAAGTTAACTTGGCATCCAGATCTCAATCCAATCCCACCCTCAATATCGACATTGAATTGATATAAAGCGAGAGATCTCAACAAGAGGGAGCTGTCCGAGCAGATAACATCCCGGCTGGTGAGGGTATGCTATGGCCAAGGAATCCAGTTATATTGAGCAAGCGTCAACCCACGTGGCTGGCTTGGAAAACATGAATTATCAGCAGCTCAGCCTTGACTCTTAGCTCTATTGTCGGCGCCAAGACAGATGGGGGACTATGGCCAGCGATACCATCGGGGCCAGCTCAGCCAGTTTGGGACGGGCAGCCATCCGAGAGCGCAACTATGGCACTGCTTTGCAGTTGCTCCGGCGAGCTTATCGTGCGGATCCCAGCCCGGAGAATGCCCTTTGGCTGGCCACCGCCTACGAGGAGGCGGGTTACCTTCAATTGGCCGCTCTGTACCGAGAATTGGCCCAAGAGGGCAGGGCGACTCCCAAAGCGATTCAATTTCAAGCCCCCAAACCTCCCAGCACCCTTGAAGAGCTGAAACAGCCACCGCCTGAACCGCCGGATCGCAAGACCATTCCCTTGCCGCAGCCGATCCCACGCCCAACCCCACCCGCATCTCCTCCGGATCAGCCAATTTGGGTTTACAAGCCCACCCCCATCGATCCCAAAAGCATCAGCCGCCAAGCGCCCCTTCGACCTCAAGCTGCAGAGCCTGCCCCTTCCCCTCAACCATCGGCGGAGAGGGACGACTATCTGCCGGTTCAGCACGCCCCGGATTTGAAAAACCCGCAGCAGGGATCCCCCTTTGTGCGGCGACTGAACCAACTGCATCGCCAGTTTAAGGATCAGCCCACAGCGGAACTGGCGCTACAACTGGCGGAAGCCTACGACGAGCAGAAGAACTTCAAAGAAGCCCAGCGCTACTACCGAGAAGTTTTGGATCTGGATGACTCTTGGCTGCTGCGACCGATGGTGCAAGAGCGCCTAGAAGAGCTGCGGCAACTGCAGGAGCCAACAGCCGAACAGAATCCTTGGGCAGATCTCTCAGCCCAAAACTTGCTCAAGCTAGGACAAAAGTTGGAACAGGAAGGGGAAGTGGCTCGTGCCGAGCAAGTTTACCGGCAGATCCTGAAAATGGATGCCACCCTGGATGTCCATGCTAAGGCTCGCAAGGGTCTAAACCGGCTCTATCCCGACGGAAAGCGGTGATTTGCAGGCCACTCCATTCCCCTCACTCGGCGCAATGGGGAAGCAGCTCACCCTTCCCGAGGATCGAGGGCGTCCCGCAAACCATCCCCCAGCAGGTTAAAGGATAGAGAGGTCAGCACCACCATCAAAGTGGGGGCCAGCACCAGCCAGGGCTGTAGGATGATCACCGAAGCGTTGGTGGCCAGCGAGAGCATGTTGCCCCAAGAGGCATCCGGCTGTTGGATCCCCAACCCGATGAGGCTCAGCACCGACTCTGCCGCAATGTAGCCGGGCACCGCCAAGGTTGCCGAGATCACCACATAAGTGGCTGTCTGGGGCAAAATATGGCGCACCAGCAGGTACAGGGATCCCGCCCCGGCCACCCGCGCTGCCTGCACAAAGTCCCGCTCTCGCAAGGACAGCACCTGCCCGCGAATCACTCTGGCTAGGCCCGCCCAACCCACAAAAGAGAGGATCACCACAATCACCAAAAAGCGCTCGGCATTGCTGAAAGGCACCCCGGTAAGCGGATTTACCTGCAACACCGCTGCCAGCGACACCAGCAGATACAGCGTCGGAATCGACATCAACACCTCGGCCAAGCGCATCAGGAGCGTATCCACCCAGCCCCCAAGGTAGCCGGATATGGCCCCCACCAGCAGACCAATGGGGAAAGAGATGCCAATGCCCACCAAGCCGATAAACAGGCTGACGCGCCCACCATAGACCAAGCGACTGAAATAGTCTCGACCTTGATCATCGGTGCCCAGCAGGTGTAGCCGTGCCACAGAGGGCTCTTCGCCGATTGGGGATCCCACCTGTCCCTCTTCTGCAACAGGCCGCAGCGGGACGGTGCCAAACAGATGCCGATCCCAGGGGATCAACCCCAACCAACGGTAGGGGGTGCCGACCACAAACAAGCGGATCCCGGCGGGACGGCTGGTATCCACCAAGAGCGGGCGTTCTCCCGTTTCCAGATCCACTGGCCCCTGGCGGGTTGGATAAACGTGGGGCCCAATCCAAGCGCCCGATTCATCCCAAAAGTGAATGGCGGTGGGCGGCAGAAGGGATCCCCCCGGTTGAGATTCCAGTGGGCTGTAGGGGGCAACGAACTCGGCAAAAATGGCGCAGGCGTAGAAAACAAGAAGAATGTAGGCTCCTGCTTGGGCCCATCGATTGCGGCGAAGCCGTTTCCACCACTGCATAAGGCAGAGATTCCAGTCGAGTCCAGTTGAACCAAATGCCAGCAGTGTAGCTGATCGTGTCTTGTTCCAGTTGCAGAGAGGGCTGCAAGGTGTCACCGATTCATGCTGGCAGGACGAGTCCCTTCCCCAGTCCAAGACAAGCTCAGCCTGCCAGGGAATAGTTGGGGCTATAGCGGGCCATCATCTCCATCCGCACCGCAGCAACCGTCTGGGGCAGCACTCCCACCAGCCGCGCCAAAATGTCATCTGGCAATTGGCTAACCAAATCCGCAGAGAAAAATTCCTCTAAGCTAAAGAGCAAAACCCGCGCCCGCTGGGCCGGCAAAGGATTGTCGGTGATTTGCTGCAGCCAACGCATCCAGTGCAGCCGCTTGGCATAGGCACTTTGCCGCTCTTGGTGGTCTTGCGGATGCAGCAAAACCACATCCCCAATGGGGACAACGCCGCCGGACTCCACATCCAAGGGCCCCCCCACCGCAGCGCCTGGCCCGGCAAACTCGGCATGAAACGTCTTGCAGATGATCAGGGCGTTGTGCCGCTGGGGATCCACCATCAGCAATTGCCCACTGCTGAGGGTGCGGATCAATTGGCCAGGCTCGACTCGCTGGACCAGACTATGGCTGGGGGGAAGCTCGCTCATAGATTTTAGGATATCTCAACCTTCCCTTGCCTCACATGGGATCTTTAACTTTCTCAGAGCTGCTTGACGCAATCTTCATATTGAGCCCTCTATCGAGACTTTGTGTTGCGAGCATTGCCAGAGGGTCTTCTTCAGGTTGCCGATGGGCTGGGGATGATCTCGCCGGTAACATGGATTCTAATATTGTCGGCATCTCCGGCTTGGCAGCGGCCAATGCGACGGGCGTAGGGGTAGCCGGCACTGTGCAGCTCTTGCAAGAGGTCTGAGGTGTAGCCGGGATCCACCGCCACCAGCAAGCCCCCGCTGGTTTGGGGATCTGCCAGCAGCAGTTGCTGCCACTCGGGCAGGGATTCTGCCTGTACCCCCTCATAGCCCTGCCAATTGCGACGAGCCGCCCCTGGAAAGATCCCCGCTTCTGCCAGCGAGAGCGCTTCTGCCAAAAACGGAATGGAAGCCAGATCCAAACTGGCCCCCACCCCCGAGCCGCGACAGACTTCCAGCAAGTGTCCCAGCAGGCCAAACCCCGTCACGTCGGTCATAGCGTGAACTTGCGGTCGCTGGGCCAGTTGCGAGCCGATGCGATTCAGCTGGGTCATCACCTGCAAGACTTCTGTGTAGCCTGCCGCACTGAGCTGACCCTTTTTCAGAGCGGTGGTCATCACCCCGATCCCCAGCGGCTTGGTCAGGATCAGATCGTCCCCGGCTTGGGCCGTGGCATTGCGGCGAATGTGGTGCGGATGGGCCAAACCTGCTGCCACCAAGCCGAAGATGGGCTCCGGCGAATCGATGGAGTGCCCCCCTGCCAAAGGGATCCCGGCTTCTTGGCAAACCTGGATCCCTCCGGCCATGATCCCTTGGATGGCCTGCATCGGCAGGGTATTGACCGGCATGCCCAAAACCGCCAAAGCCAGAATGGGAGTGCCCCCCATCGCGTAGACATCGGAAAGGGCATTGGTCGCCGCGATCCGACCAAAATCCACCGGCTCATCCACAATCGGCATGAAGAAGTCGGTGGTCAAAATTAGGGCTTGGTGGTCGTTTAGTTGATAGACAGCCGCATCATCGCTGGTTTCAGCTCCCACCAACAAAGCCGGATTTGGGGAGAGCAGGGGTACATCCCTGAGAATTTGTTGCAGCAGGGCCGGGGCAATTTTACAGCCGCAGCCGCCACCGTGGGAGTACTGGGTGAGGCGAATGGGAGCATCCATAGATTCAAGAAAAGGGAAAAAACATCAGCTGACTTTACTGTAGCGGCATCTGCAAGCAGTCGAGAAATGGACACGCTGAGTTAAGGTTAAAGGGATCCCACTATCCATAGCGTTGCCATGTCTTTTGTTCCTTTGCATCTCCACAGCGAATACAGCCTCTTGGATGGCGCCAGCCAATTGCCGCGTCTGATCGAGCAGGTGGTGGCTATGGGTTTGCCGGGGCTGGCCCTGACGGATCACGGTGTCATGTATGGGGCGTTAGAGCTGGTGAAACTGTGTAAAAGCAAAGGGATTACTCCAATCATCGGCAATGAAATGTATGTAATCAACGGCGATATCCGCGACAAAAGCCGCAAGTACCCCAAGTATCACCAAGTGGTTCTGGCCAAAAATACCCAGGGCTACAAAAACTTAGTGAAGCTAACCACCATTTCCCATCTACATGGCATTCAAGGGAAAGGGATTTTCTCTCGCCCCTGCATCAACAAAGAGTATTTGGTGCAATACAAAGAAGGGCTGATCGTCACCAGCGGCTGCTTGGCAGGAGAAGTGCCTCAAGCTATTTTGCAGCGGCGGCCAGAAATTGCCCGTGAAGTTGCCGCTTGGTACCAAGAGCAGTTTGGGGATGATTATTACATCGAGATTCAGGATCACGGTTATCAAGAAGATCGCTTTGTCAATGTGCAGTTGGTGCGCATCGCCCGCGAATTGGGGATCCCGATCATCCTCACCAACGATAGCCATTTTATTTCCTGCTGGGATGTAGAGGCCCACGATGCGCTGCTCTGCATTCAAACAGGCAAATCCCTTACTGAAAAAAATCGCCTTCGCTACACCGGAACCGAATACCTGAAAAGCCCAGAAGAGATGCGCCGTCTCTGCCGTGACCATTTGGAACAGGAGGTGATTGACGAGGCCATCGCCAACACCCTGAAGGTGCTGGAAAAGATCGAGGGCTATGACCTATTTGGGGAAATGCGCATGCCCGACTACCCGGTTCCACCGGGCCATTCTGCCGATAGCTATCTCACAGAATTGGCCTGGCAGGGGCTGGCGAAGCGCTGCGGTGTTGCTCAGCCGGATCAGATCCCCCAAAACTACCAGGAGCGCCTGCGCTTTGAGCTGAACATCATCCAACAAAAGGGCTTCTCCAGCTATTTCCTGGTGGTCTGGGACTACGTTCGCTATGCCCGCGAGCAGGGGATCCCGGTGGGGCCGGGGCGAGGCTCGGCAGCAGGATCCCTGGTGGCCTATGCCCTACAAATTACCAACATTGACCCGGTTAAATACGGCCTACTGTTTGAGCGATTTCTCAATCCAGAACGTCAATCGATGCCGGATATCGATACGGATTTTTGCATCGAGCGGCGGGGAGAGCTGATCGACTATGTGACCCGCAAATACGGCCAAGAGCGAGTCGCCCAGATCATCACCTTTAACCGCATGACCTCTAAAGCCATTCTCAAAGATGTCGGTCGAGTCTTAGACATTCCCTACTCAGAAGCCGACAAAATGGCGAAATTGATCCCGGTATCCCGAGGCAAGCCCGCAAAATTGGAAGAGATGATTGGCGAGGATACTCCCGCTCCAGAGTTCAAAGAAAAATACGAGAAAGACCCAACCACCCACCGCTGGATCGAGCTGGCACGTTTGTTGGAGGGCACCAACAAAACCTTCGGGGTTCACGCTGCCGGTGTGGTGATTGCTAAGGATCCCTTAGATGAGATCGTGCCTCTGCAGTACAACAATGAAGGCCAAATTATCACCCAGTACTCGATGGAAGATATCGAGTCTTTGGGCTTGCTGAAGATGGACTTTTTGGGTCTGCGCAACCTGACGATGATTCAGCGGGCAGTGGAACTGATCCGAGAACACAATGGCGTCAATATAGATCTGGATAACCTACCCCTAGACGACAAGAAAACCTACCAGCTTTTGGAAAAGGGAGAGCTGGAAGGGATCTTCCAACTGGAATCTTCTGGCATGAAGCAGGTGGTGCGGGAGCTCAAACCTTCCAACCTGGAAGATATTTCTTCAGTATTGGCCTTGTACCGGCCAGGCCCATTGGATACGGGAATGATCCCCGACTTTATCGATCGCAAGCACGGTCGCAAACCGGTAACCTATGCCCACGAACTCCTCAAGCCCATTCTTCAGGATACCTACGGAGCCATCCTCTACCAGGAACAGATCATGCGCATTGCCCAAGACATGGCCGGATACACCTTAGGCCAAGCCGATCTGCTGCGGCGAGCGATGGGGAAAAAGAAAGTCTCCGAGATGGAGAAACACCGCGAGCAATTTGTGCAGGGGGCAGCCAAGCGGGGTGTAAGCCAAGAAGTTGCCACAGAATTGTTTGATCAAATGGTTGCTTTTGCCGAGTATTGCTTCAATAAATCGCATTCTACTGCCTATGGGTTGATTACTTTTCAAACAGCTTACCTCAAGGCCAATTACCCAACCGAATATATGGCAGCCTTGCTCTCTTCTGTGGGGGGGGATCAGGACAAGGTACAGCGCTACATCACCTATTGCCTGTCAATTGGGATCCAAATTCAGCCACCGGATATCAACCGTTCTGGAATGGACTTTACTCCCCAGGGATCCAGCATTTTGTTTGGCCTGGGAGCCGTGAAGAATGTGGGGGAAGGTGCCATTCAAAACATTCTTGCCGCCCGTCAAGCTGGTGGCCCCTTTACCTCTCTGGCCGATTTCTGTGAGCGGGTGGATCTGCGTATTGTTAACCGTCGTGCCCTGGAGGCCCTGATTTGTGCGGGCGCTTTTGATTGTATTTCTGGAAATCGTAAACAACTAATTGCCGATTTGGATCCCATCCTCAGTTGGGCAGCGCAGCGAGCCAAGTCCAAAGCCATCGGCCAAGCCAGCTTGTTCGATCTACTGGGGAGCAATAGCAGCGCCGGCAATGGATTTGTGGAAGCTCCGCGTGGGCCGGTTACCGAGGATTTTCCACCCCAGGAAAAGTTGAGGCTGGAACGGGAACTGTTGGGGTTTTATGTCTCGGATCATCCGCTGCGTCGCATTCAGGAACAAGCGCGGCTACTGGCCCCCGTCAACCTAGCTGACCTGGGCGGCTGTGCAGCCGATGCCTCTGTGGGTGTTCTCGCCTTGGTGACTGCCATGAAAAGTGTGACAACCAAGAAAGGGGATCGCATGGCCATTTTGCAACTGGAAGATCTCACCGGCAGTTGTGAAGCGGTGATCTTTCCCAAAACCTACGAACGTTTGCGAGGTCGCCTGGAGGTGGATCAACGGCTGTGGGTCTGGGCCAAAGTGGATCAGCGGGATGAACAGGTGCAACTGATTGTGGAAGATTTACAACCGATTGAATCTGTTAGCTGGGTAACGGTGGAGATCCCTCTCGACTCTGCCGGGACACTGGAGGATCGATATCGTTTACAAACCTTGATCGCCCGCCAACGCTCGGAAACCAAAGAAGAAAATCGCATTCCTGTCGTGGCTGCCATCACCGCCCATCCCCATACCCTTTGGGTGAGAATGGGATCCCAATTTTGGGTTAACAATGCCCAAGCCGCCGTTGAAGCCCTGCGTCAAGCCGGCTACACCGCCCGCAGCGAATCGCTGCTCTCTCCATAGGCATGGCAGAGAAAGCTCCGGCAGCAGCAGGAGAAATTCAACGGAGCTGTTTCTCAAGCCAAGCCCGCAACTGGCTCACCGTCAGCCGAGGGGAAGGACGTGGCAAAGGTCGCTCGGGATCCCCTGCCAGGGTGAGCACGGGAACTTTCAGTTGGTATTGCTCCCACCAACTCGGGTTGGAGGTGATGTCGCGGATTTCCAACAGGGTGATCTCAGGGATTTGCCGCAACTTATCGGCCAAGCCTTCGCACAGGTGGCAGCCGGGCTTGCTGTAGAGAATCAGCGCAGGCCAAGGGGATGGCATAGCGGATCCCTAGCGGGTGACGGTGCAGGCCAGCCGACGGTGTTGTAGGGAAGGCATCTGCCGCCTGACCAACTGGAAACGCTCTGGGTTAATTTCAGCAATGGCCACCCCCGGTTTTTCGCCACCCGCATCCGCCAAGATAGTCCCCCAGGGGTCCACGATCATGGCATGGCCGTGACACTGTCGCCGCTCGTAGTGGGTGCCCACCTGGGCGGGGGCTATCACGTAACAGGTGTTCTCAATGGCCCGGCATTGCAGCAAAACCTGCCAGTGATCCCGACCCGTGTAGGCCGTGAAGGCGGCAGGGATGAGCAAAATCTGGGCTCCGCGATCCACCAGGGATCGGTACAGCTCTGGAAAGCGTACGTCGTAGCAAACCGACAAACCGAGGTTCCCCAGTTGCTCTTGCTCGCAGGTGACCACCTCATCTCCGCTGACCACCGTGTTCGACTCGCGGTAGGTATTGCCATCGGGCAAATTCACATCGAACAGGTGAATTTTGCGATAGCGGGCCAGCTCTTTGCCGTCAGGGCTGTAGAGGGCGGCGGTGTTGTAAACTTTGCCCTGCCCATCCGGCACAGGATACCCTCCTCCCAAAATAAATACCTGGTAGCGCTGGGCCATCTTGCTCAGAAACTCCTCAGCCCGCTCCGCAATCTCGGGGGCAAGGCGGGCTTTCTCGGCTTCCGGCCCCATGAAGGCAAAGTTTTCCGGTAGCGTCACCAGCTCGCACCCCTGGCGCGCCGCAAAGTCGATCCACTCTTCCGCCTGCTGCAAGTTGCTGGCCAGATCGGGAATGCTGGTCATTTGAATGGCGGCTGCCAGATAAGAGCGCATAGACGGAAACTCCAAAGGATGCTAAAGGGGATCCGACAGGCTCAGCCGACCAGATGCCACCAGCCCAAGGCAGGCCCCACAAATCGGATCACCACCCAAACAATCGCCAGCAGAATAATGCCTGCCCAAGCACCACGGGTTGTCCAATTGTAGATCGCGCGAGCTTGCCCTTTGGTGAGGGGAATGTCTTTGAGGTTGGGAAACACCAGCTCTTGGTCGGGATCTTGGCTGATGCGGGTTTTACGGCGCTTTGCTTCGCCCATGGGGTAGCCTCCGAGTTCTTCGCCGGGTGGCGACTTTTATCTTAAGGTTTTCTGTCTGGGTCACAAGACTGGGTGGATATCAATCTGCATAATAATCGCCTATTTACGCCATCAGGCCACGCCAATCCATGGGCCTGCCGATGCTTTCCCTAGCCGGAAATCCACAAGGGGGATCCTTCGTGCTCTTGGGGACGATTGCCATCCTCTTCGGTAATGGCCACAGCCCGCACCCATTCTGTAGATTCAAACACCGGCGGTAGGCGCAGCTCCTGTTGGCGATTTCCTGTTTCATCCACCGGAAAAGCTGCCACGAGAACGGCCCCCGCCCTATCGGTGGTAAAGGGCGCCTCCGGTTCCAGCACCACCCACAGGGCATAGACCCGGCCTTCCGGCAAAGGCGGCAAACCTTGGGCCACCAATCGCCCTTGCAAGCGCTGGGGATCCACCTCAAGCTTGACCGAGCCGGCCAGGTTCTCCGCAGTCGGCTGCAACTCATAAGTCAACACCTCGGCAGGGATCCCTTGAGTCTGGGCTAGCTGCAGCCTGCGCCACAGGTAGAGGTTCCCCAGCCCCAAAGCGACGATCAAGCCTGCGGCCACTGCCCCCAAGCCCCGCTGCCAGAGACGGGATCCCTTGGCAACCCAGGTGGGGGTGTGCATCGGTTGGGCTGCCTGCGCCTGCAACAGAGAAGCCCGCAGGGCGGGGGGAGGTTGCTTTTCCTCTATACCGTAGGCTGTCTCCAATGCCTGTTGCAAAGCCTGCAGTTCTCGGTGCAGCTCCGGGCGCAGCTTGAGCAATGCCTCCAGCCGGTCGGCCTCTTCCGGGGAGAGATCCCCCAGCACATAGCCTGCCAGCCACAGTTGCAGTTCTTCGGGAGACACAGATTCGGCTTTCATGAGGGGCCTCCCAACAACTCGCGCAGCCGCAGCAGAGCCCGCCGAGCTCTGGCTTTGACCGTTCCCAAAGGCAGATCCAGTTGCTTGGCAATTTCCGTTTGGCTCATGCCTTCGTAATAGGCCATCTTTAAGACTTGCCGTTGACTTTCGGACAACTCGGCCAAGGCCGTTTGCACCTCGGTCACCCGTTCCGCTTGAGCCAACTGCTCCAAGGTGGGATCCGCAGCAGGACTACCCTGCAATTCCACTCTGCCCTGTTCCAGGGAGCGCTGTCGATTCCGCCAAGAGCGCAGCCGATCCAAACAGCGAGAGCGAGCCAAGATGCTCAGGTAGGTGCGCAGGGATCCCCGCCTGGGATCGAAGGCAGAACGGGCCAAGTTCAAAAAAATATCTTGGGTGAGATCTTCGGCTTCGGCAGTGTTGCCCAGCATTTTGCAGGCAATTCCGTACACCAAGCCGGCATGTCGGTCGTAGAGAATGGCCAGAGCTTGTGACCGGCCTGCTTTTAGGGCTGCAAACACCTCTGCATCGGTTTTTTCCTGCAGGGATCCCTCAGCTTTGTCGCCCTCGATCTTCATGAGCGGGAAGAGGAAACGGGATGGAAAAGAGAAAGAAACTGCAGAGGCACAAGCATCGCCCAGAGTAATCCAAGCAGGGCAGCGGCTCTCATAATTTATCGTCTGCATAGGCGGAGGTCAACCCCGAGCTAAGGGGAGATAGAAGGCCCAATCCTGAGCTGGGATCGGGCCGGGTCAAGGATCAACAGCAGCAACGATCTCAAAACGATTCCAACAATTGGTTCCAAATCAATGAATCCAAAACATTGATTAATGTTGATTAACCTTGATTTAGATAGGCAAATGGGAATCGGCTTTCCTAGGTCGTGTTGATCTTATGTTAGGATAGAGAGAATAATTTATAGAGGAAAGAGGATGAAGTTGGTTTTTTTAGATGAAAACAAATGGCAGAAGATATTGGCTTTTTTACAGACAGAAGAGAGAGTTAACATTGGGAAAGAAGCAAACTGCAAACAGTTTATTGAAGCAGTTCTTTGGATAGCCCGTTCCGGTGCTCCTTGGCGCTACCTCCCAGAAGGATATGGCAAATGGTACACCATCTATCAAAGATTCCACCGGTGGAGTCGTTTTGGAGTGTGGGAACGGATGTTCAAGTATTTTATTGACGACCCTGATTTAGAGCATCTCATTATTGATTCAACCATGGTTCGAGCGCACTCCTGTGCTGCCGGAAAAAAGGGGAGCAAGCTTTGGGGAGAAGCCGAGGCGGATACAGCACCAAGATTCATGTGAGTGTAGATGGGTTGGGAAATCCGCTGGAATTGAGAATAACTGGCGGAGAAAAGAGCGATATTACTCAAGGGGAAGAATTGATAGAGGGCTGGCAGAGAAAGGATACCAAAGTAATTGGGGATAAAGGATATGATGCGGATAAGTTGATTGAGAAGATAGGGGAAGCTCAAGCGGTTATTCCGCCTAAAAGGAATAGAAAGACGCAGCGGCATTATGACAAGCATCTGTATCAAGAGAGGCATTTAATCGAATGCTTTTTTCATAAGTTAAAGCAGTATCGGCATCTATTTTCTCGTTTTGACAAATTGGCCAGGAACTTCTTGAGTTTTCTCTATCTCGTCAGTGCTCTCTTTTGGCTCAAATGAAAGATCAACACAACCTAGAGGGCGGCCAAGCCAAAGAACGGCCCACCTGGCAGGGTGCCCAGGGATGTGGCACGACCGGTGTTGAGGTCAATTCGATACAAGGTGGAGCCGCCGATGGCAAAGCCGGTATCCACCCCATCAGCAGTACGGATGTCAAACCCGCCCACAGGGCCGAAGTTCACCCCCAGGGGGCCAATGGGCACCTGAACCCCATCGTTGGGGGGATTCTGCAACACCAGCAGGTTCCGTTGCCCGTCGATGTTCAGCAGCCGCGTGGATTGGGCACCCGCCACATTGTTGGTGTAGGCGGCGGCGGTGATGGCCGGCTGGGATCCCTGTAGTTCCATTGGGCCAAAGGCCAAAGGTCTATCTTGGATCACTTCGCCCGTATCCACATTGATGCGGAAGTTCTGGCCATTGGCTCCCACCAAGCGCAGCCGATCCGGAACAGGGTTGAAATCCATGCCAGAAAGCGTGCCCGCGGTGAAGGGAACCGACAGAGTGCTGGCCACGGTAGCGACACCGGTCTGCAAGTTGATGGTGTAAAGGATGCTGGTGTCGGTCAGCCCGTAAAGCAGCCGGTTGGCAGGGCGCACATCGATACCAATGAGGTTGCCGTTCACTCCTGTTACCGTCAGGGATCCCTGCACAAAGGCATCGGCAGAGCGGATGAAAGTGAGGCGATTGCCGCCGCTCAAAGCCACCAAATCCGCTTGGAAAGGCATCATCGAAGACGAAGTGCTGCTGCCGCAGCCCAACAGGGCAAAACCACCGGCTACCACAGAGGCTGCTACAAAGCTCGGGTGTTTGTGCATTGAAAATGCTCCTCAAAAGATCGACAGACCATCAAAATCACTGACAGGACAAGTCGCCCCCCAAACCACAGGATGTGTGGCTGCAGATCGCTGTAGTGGAAACCTTTTTTTGCAGTCCATCGAGAGAACTCCCGGATCCCGGCTGCAGGCTGGGATCCCCTCTGCCTTGTGAAGGAGAAGGCAGTTGTTCTCTGCGATGGCAGCGCATGGGGAGCGTCTGTAGAAATTACTCAACTCCCCAGAACTCGGATGCCTGGGATCCAAGGGTTTTGGACCAGACTTTAACTGGAAGCGCTGGTGTAGAAGCGCAGGGCAAAGCGCCAGAAAAGATGGGATCCCCACAACAGCCCCGCCGCCAGCAGACCGGATCCCAGCAGCCACGGCCATTGGACTCGCCCCAGCAAGGTCTCCGCCGGGATGGTGGTCAAGAAAGCCACCGGCACGATGAAGGTAAAAAACACGCGGTAGGCCACCGGATAAGCCACCATCGGGAACCGCCCTGCCTCTACCAAGCCCCGTAACACCTCGGTCACGTTGTAGATTTTCACAAACCAAATGCTGGTGGCTCCCAACATAAACCAGAGGCTATAGAGGATGATCAGCCCCAGCAGCAGAGGCAACAGCCCCACCGCATAGGCCCACCCGGGCAAGCCCAACTGGATCCCGGCATGGAGAATGAGCAGTAGGCCAAAACCCACATCCGTCAAGCCCCAGGGGGAAAACACCCTGGCCGACAGCCAAAACTGGCTGCTGATCGGCTTCAGCAAAACAAAATCCAAGGTGCCTTCCTGCACCTGCTGCACAATGCGATTGAGATTGACATTAAAGACGCTGGCTGCCACCCCCTGCAGAATGGTGAACACCCCCAACACGATGAGCGCTTCCGGCCAACTCCAACCGCCCAGCCGATGCCCCTGCTGATAAAACAACGACAGCCCAAACAGAGCCGATCCCAACCCACCCAAACTGCTGAGGCTGGCAAAGAAAAAATTGGCGCGGTACTCCATTTCCGCCGCAATTGAGGTGCTCCAGAACAGCCACAACACCCGCAGATAGCGCGTCATCTTAGGAATCGGTCTTCCACTTACGGTAGCAGCGAGCAGTAATGAAGTAGGGGTGAAATATCTCTAAAAAGTGGCTTTGTAAAACCTGGAAAAACTCCTCAATCCTTTGCGGATCGTCCAGATGAAAAGGAAACTCGCCGTTAAACCCCTTGAAAAAGTACCAGTTGATCAAAAGCTTACCTGACGGCTTGAGCCAGTCGTAAAACTGCCGCAACTGCGCTGCCGGATCCGCCAGATGTTCCACCACATCGAAGCAGATGACGGTGTCAAAAAAGATCTCTTCTGGGAAGTTTTCTGGACAGTGGATGCGCTCGGTTAAGCCCAGCTTTTCCGCCCGCCATTGCACAAACTGCCGATGGATGGAGTTGATATCCCAGAAGATCACCTGATCCACCGCTGCGCAGAGGGCCGCCCCGATAGCATGGGTGCCGATGCCGCCGCCAAAATCCAGCACCAGCCCGCGGGCATGATCCGCAACCAGGCGTAAGGTATCGCCGATGTAGTCGGTGCTGCTCAGGTGCCAAGCAGCCAAGTCCAGCAAATAGGCGGATCCCACCTGATCCCGATAAAACGCATCTGCCCGATCCCAGCCAAAGTCTCGCCGGCCCAACTCCGCCAATTGCTGCTGCCCTGCCCGCAGTTTCTCCCGCAGATCGGCAGCCCCAAGGCCCAGGAAGGATCCCAGATGGTCTTCTAGGTCAAAGGCATTTTGCCAGTAGCCGCTCAGCGCAGGTGGAATGGGGGGCACAGCAATCAGAGCTCGATCATCTGCTGAATTCGGGGCAGGGAATCAGGCGGCGGTAAAGTCGCCGTTTTTTTTCGGGATCTCTTCCGAGGTTTTCTTCTGGGATCCCAGCAGGGCCCTGTGGTCGCCGGGGGATAAAGGCTTTAACAGACCGGCCAGGGTTTCGGGAGTGAGGCGGTCGGTGCTCTCCACAATTGCCGTCACATTCGGGCCAAAGCCTATCTTATCCAACAACTCAAGGCGATGGGACAAAACCCGTTTCCCATTGACGAATAGGCCGTTGGTGCTGCGGCCAGATCCAGAGCCGCCATCGAACACCACATAGCCATATCCAACCCGGTTCTCATCGGGAATGCGGATGATCAACGCATGCTTGCGAGAGACGCAAGGGTCGTAAAGGCGAATGTGGTTGTTCACTGCCCGGCCTACCGAGTAGTAAATGTTGTCCAGGACAACACCGCGCCGACCCATCTGATCGGTGAAGATCAAGACCAGGTGAGCAGGGTTGGGTTGGGCAGCAGAAGCGTTCATGCTATGGGTGCGCTCGGCGTGGTTGAGGTGTTGGAAACGGCAGCCCAAGGACGGCCAGGCAACGAAGCTGCAGTTAACCCCAGAATGAGGACTTCCCCCTCTTATCGCCCGCCATCGGCTCAAATCATACACCACCATCTTATTTGACATTCTCCCCCGCCTGAAGCCGGGGGATTCTTTCTCAGGTTGCAGAATGACTCCTGCTTACTGAGCTACACCGGGTATGGGGTCGAAACCTCAACCCGATGGGGGATGCCATCACCCCAACTACTGGGACATCAAACTGCCCCAGATACTTTCGTCTCAGATTTACCGACCCTACGCCGTCGCGGTGAAACCGAAAGCCACAAGCCCGGCAATGATACTCCCTACCCCTGGGCTTGTGGAGCATGTGGCAACGCGGGCACTTCTGCGAGGTGTACCGTTCCTCTTGCAACACCACCCACATCCCCAACTTCTCTGCCTTGTAGGTGAGCAGCCGCCGCACCTGTCCCGACAGCATTTGGTGGATTTTCTGGTTCGCTACCTTGTTGTACTG
The DNA here is from genome assembly GCF_054060065.1 of Thermostichus sp. MS-CIW-37. Taxonomy (NCBI): domain Bacteria; kingdom Bacillati; phylum Cyanobacteriota; class Cyanophyceae; order Thermostichales; family Thermostichaceae; genus Thermostichus; species Thermostichus sp. MS-CIW-37. Next base: position 17,332 of record NZ_JBSSCV010000041.1, read on the forward strand.
GGCCGACCGCCGGATATCCCGGATGTCCCCAATCACAACCGTCTGCACGCCTCGCCTGTGGAGCGTGGAGACAAGCCTGGTCGTTTGCTTGTGTAAAACGTCCGTAATCTGTCTACGCAGCCTAGGTGACATACTCCCGCACTCATGCTGACGCAAAGCGCTCCGCGCCGCTAAAGCGAAAGAGTGCGGGCTTCAAGGACTCCGTCCCGCTGACGCGAACAGTGACTCCTGTGAAGGACATTTCCTGAGCTTTGAGAACGGGATGCCCCACCGCTCTGTAT
>NZ_JBSSCV010000042.1:0-17107 GCF_054060065.1 Thermostichus sp. MS-CIW-37
GGCTTGCCAACTGCAGGGCTACCGTTCGCGCCAGCGGGCCGGAGGCCTTAAGCCCGCCCTGTACTGCGAAGCAGTCAGGGTCGGGTAGTTTACTTCCCAATAGGTGCTCGCCAGATCCGGCTGAGGTTAAGAGAATCCCATAGCCCCCCAGCCCATCATTGACTATGATGCGGGCGTGAGGTGTGAATAAGTACCTAAACAATGGCAACCCAACGCATTTGCTTTGCTCAAGTCTCAGATGTCCACCTGATGCCCGAGACGGGGTGCCGCTGTTGGTGGATGTCCGATTCCCCCCGCCGCCAGTTGGAAGCCGCCGTTGCCCATCTCAACCAGGTGCCCGATCTGCACTTCGTGGTGTTTACCGGAGATTTGGTGGATCAAGCGGATCCGGAGAGCTTTCAATCTTTCCAGGAGATTGTTGCCCAACTGCGGGTGCCCTATTACCTCAGCCTGGGCAACCACGATATCGACACCCTAGGGAGAAAGGGACGCTTCAACCGGGATCAGTTTATCCGTTGGTGCCAAAGCCAATTTCCCCTGTCCCCGGCTCCCACCGGTTACGTCGATTACAGCCTTTCCCCTCTGCCCGGGATCCGCTTGATTGCCCTCGACGCCAGCTTAGGACGCTTCCCTTTACCTCAGGGCGTGCTCCGCCCCTCCCAACTGCACTGGCTGGACGAACATCTGCAAACGGTGCCGGAAGAATGGCTGATCCTGCTGATCCATCAGCCGCCCTTCATTGCTCCCACCCAAATGGACGCGGTTTTGTTTCGCAAGTACCGGCTCCTCAGCGAACCAGCCTCGGCACTACACGCTCTCCTGGCTCGCCACGGGCGAGTGGTGGCGGTGTTGAGTGGGCATCTGCATGTGCCGAAGGTGTATGTCCGCGATGGGATCCCTTACCTGACGGCACCTCCTCTGGTAGGGCCGGTTTCGGCTCTGCGGGTGTTTGAGCTGGACGTGAACCCACGACGAGGGGTGTTGCGCTACCACTGGGTTAAGTTGCCGGAGTTGGATCCCAGCCCCCTCTGGCACGGCTTGGTGATGGGGATCCGACGGGATCGCTGGGGACAAATCCCTCTCCGGGCCAAGGGATCCCGCTCTCTCCCTCTGCCCGCTGCCGCCTGGTAATCAAAACCCCTAAAGCTTGACCGAATTAGTGTAGATTAAAAAAAGCAAAAATCGTCGAGTTCGGTGTCTTCCCCCTATGACAGCAAGCCTTTCTCCTTCTAGCCGCTGGGAGCTGGCGGCTCAAGCGCTGCGGGAGCAGTATCAACCTCAAGTGGCGTCCCTGAGCGAACGGTTTGAGCCTTTGTCGGCAAGCGACCTGCTCACCTGGGCGGTTGAAGAATTTGGAGATGGGCTGGTGCTGGCCTGTAGCTTTGGCCCGGAAGACCTAGTGCTGATCGATCTGCTCACGGCGATTAACCCCCGTGTTCGCGCTTTTTTTCTGGACACCGATTTTCACTTCCCGGAAACCCTACAACTGCGGGAGCAGGTGTTGGCGCGCTACCCCCACTTGCAACTGCAGATCTTCAAGCCCTTGCTTACCCCGGAAGAGCAGGCAGCTCAATACGGGCCAGAACTGTATCGCTCTAACCCCGACCTCTGCTGCAACATCCGCAAGGTGGAGCCCTTGAATCGTGCTCTGGCCGGTTGCACCACTTGGATTACAGGGATGCGTCGGGAACAATCCCCCACCCGCGCCGATATCGGCAAGGTGCAGTGGGACGGCAAGCGCAACCGCCTCAAACTCAACCCGCTGGCTGACTGGACAAATGGCCAAGTTTGGAAATACATCCTTGACCACGGGATCCCTTACAACCCCCTGCACGATCGCCACTACCCCAGTATCGGCTGCCTCCACTGCACTGCACCTGTTGAGCCAGGGGCGGATCCCCGCTCTGGACGCTGGAAGGGCACAAGCAAGACCGAATGTGGCCTCCACACCTAACCCATGACTGCTTCCTCCATCCTTGAGGTGGCTCAGTTTGAAATTACCCCCGGCTCTGAAGCCGCCTTTGAAGCCGCCATCGCTCAAGCTTTCATCTATTTGCAGCAGACCGACGGCTACCAAGGGCACCAACTGCAGCGCTGTCTGGAGCACCCTCAGCAATACCTACTGCTCGTTCAGTGGGGATCCCTAGAGGCCCATCTGGTCAACTTTCGCCAATCGGAAAACTTTGTCCGCTGGCGTGCCCTCATCAGGCCCTACTTTGCTCGCCCACCCCAGGTGTTGCACTACCAGTTGCTGACCGGATCCCCTTTTTGATTTGAAATAGGGCACCTGTCCACTCTCCACCTAGGTTGACCCCAATGGGACAGGTTAAGATGTGATATTATTTGTTTCCGGCCTTCAGGTAGATGCGCGGCAGCATCGCTCGTAGGGGCTGTTAACTCAGTGGTAGAGTACCACCTTGACACGGTGGGAGCCGCTGGTTCAATTCCAGCACAGCCCATGTCCTTGACAGAAGCTCACAAGACTCTGCTCTGGGAGCGGGTTACCGTGCTGGGCCGAGCCTTACCCTGCAGGTCTTGCGAAACTGGGGATCCCTCACCGCCACGGATTCTACTGGTAGATATGGGCCGCTTTTAGCATGTGGTAGGTGATCAGCAATTGAGTCAAAGCCAGGGGATAGCTCTGGAGCAGCTCGCCGGTGGTGCCGATCAATTGGCCGATATTGGGGTTTCCCTCTAAGCTACAGAACTTGCCCAGGTAAGGGACTTCGTTGCAGAGCATCCGCTCCAATTCGATCACTTGGCTGGCCGTAGCATGGGCATCAATCTGCAAAACATCGACGGGCTTGCCCATATCCCGATCCAAATCCAAACGAATGGCAGAGCTAAGGTGATTGTCGCGGGCATTGAGGATTTGCCAAAAATCTGGGTGAGGAATGGTGGGGCGCAGCACCAAGCGTGCATTCAGCAATACCTCGTCTTGGTCGGATCCCTCTTGGGGCGGGTAAAAGGTGACCACTACATCGGCCCATTGGCGCTGTGGACGAATAAAAGCCTCTGAGTCGGGTTCGCGCTTTTTGAGCTCTTCTCGCACTTGCTCTTCGGTATATCCGCGCTTGCGGGTGTCCCGCTTAATCTTCCAAAGGGCTCGTAAATGTTCTGGGGGAGCCAAATAAACCTTGACATCGTAGCTATCCCGCATGCCACGGGTAAAGTAGCCCAGCAGCCCTTCGACGATGACATATTTGTTGGGCTTGACGTACTCTGGAGGGTCAAAGGTGCCGGTGCTGTGGTTATAGACGGGCTTTAGGATCGGCTGGCCGGTGCGCAGGAGCGTCAGGTGCTGCTGAACGATATCCAGGTAGTTGCAGTCGGGATGAAGGGCTGTAATCCCCAGTTCAGCGCGTTGCTTGCGGTCGTAGCGGTGGTAGTCGTCGGTGCAAATGACAGTAACGTTTTCTTCCCCCAAGACTTGGGCAATGCCGCGGGTAAGGGTGGTCTTCCCAGCAGCACTATCGCCAACAATACCCAGAATAATCGGGCGCTGAGCCACGGATCCCTCTCCTGAATCGTGAACCTGGGGCGGAGAACTCCCAACAACACCGGCCAAACTCAACTTCGTTTCGACCTGCGGATGGCCCCGATCAGAGAACAGGGATTGTCGGTCAGCAAACGAAGTTAAGCAAGCATTATCGGCTCTGGAGGGTATTGGGGCAAGAGAACGTTACAGCTTTTTTCAGCGGAGCCCTATGGATCCCTATACTGGAGTAGGAGCACTGGAAGGCATCAAAGCAGCAAGGGTAGCATTAGGTCAGACCGCTAGAGGGGGAAGCAACCGATGGGATTGTTCGATCGGGTCAGCCGAATCATTAGATCCAATATCAATGCGCTGGTCAGCAGCGCCGAGGATCCGGAGAAAATCCTGAACCAGACCATTCAGGACATGTCTGAGGATCACTACCAGATGCGGCAAGCGGTTGCCCAGGCCATTGCTGCCCAGAAGCGGATAGAGCGACAGTACGAGCAAGCGCAGCAGAGTGTTGACGAATGGCAAAGACGCGCCGAGTTGGCCCTGCGCAACAACAACGAAGCCTTGGCTCGCGAAGCGCTGGTGCGCAAGAAAACTTTTGCCGAGACTGCTCAAAGCCTGAAGCGGCAGTTGGATGAGCAGACTAAGCAGGTGGAGATCCTGAAGTCCAACATGACCAAGCTGGAGAGCAAGATCGCTGAGGCCAAGACCAAAAAAGACATGCTCATCGCCCGGGCCCGCGCGGCCAAAGCTTCTCAACAAATCAACCAGGTCATCGGGCGGGTGGACGCCACAAGCGCCTTTGCCGCTTTTGAGCGTATGGAGGAGAAGGTGAACTCCCTGGAAGCTCAGTCGGCGGCAGTGGCAGAGCTGGCGGTGGACAATTTGGAAAACCAGTTTGCCGCTTTGGAGGCGGGTGGCTCGGATGTGGATCATGAGCTGCTGATGCTCAAGGCGTCGATTCAGGGTCAGTTGCCCTCTGGGGAGGCGAAGTCCTCAGGCCGACCTTCCACCGCAGGTGAGAGCGAAGTCGATCTGGAGTTGGAAAATTTGCGCAAGGAGATTGACCAGCTCTAACAGGCGGAATGTCGCTCTCCTCCGACTCTCAAGGCTTGCCGGGCTGAGTTTGGGCCGGGGGGTGGTAAGCTAACCAACAAGAACTCTGACAGCCCTTCTGCCGACCAGCAGGGCAAAGTCTGTCAGTAAAGCGTTCCACCTCGAGTGGCAGGGATCCCCAGAGGGTAATCAACCTGCGAAAGGGTCACAGCCTGCTTCCGGCAGGGCTGAGGTTAGTTTGCCTACGGTTTTGTGAGAGAACAAACAGCGATGACAACAGCAAGTATCAAGCCTCTCTTGGATGCCAAGCAACTGTTGCAGGCTTATGCGTCTGGCCAACGGGACTTTTCCGGCTCCAACCTGAGCGGAGCGCAGTTGAGTGGCGCGAATTTGAAGGGCATTATCCTACGGGATGCCGACTTGAGTGGGGCCGATTTGCGCGAGGCGGATTTGTCGGGAGCGGATCTCTCGGGAGCCGACCTGCGCGGAGCCAAGCTGCGACGGGTGAACCTGATTGGGGCTAAGTTGGTGAAGGCAGATTTGCGGGGGGCCAACCTCTACCGGGCCAAATTGCTCAGGGCCGACCTCAGCGAAGCCGAGCTGAACCGAGCCGATCTGCGGATTGGGGCCGATCTGCGCGGAGCCATCATCACCAACACCCATTTCCGCGGTGCCCTTTACGACGAGTACACCAAGTTCCCGGATGGCTTTAACCCCACAGAGATGGGCATGTAGCCGGGGCTTCGCTCAGGGGATCAGGTTCTGCCACAGTTGGGCCATGCCTTCGGCAGCCGCTACAAAGGGCGGGTTGTGCAGGTCGGGCTTGTTGTAGCGCAAGGGATCCCCTGCCAGATCGGTAACCCTTCCCCCCGCCTGCTCCACAATGCACTGGGCAGCGGCAGTATCCCACTCCATGGTGGGGCCGAAGCGAGGGTAGAGATGGGCAGATCCTTCGGCCACAAGGCAAAGCTTTAGGGCACTGCCCACAGACTTCACTTCCAGAGAGCCACAGCGCTGCCGCAGCCGCTCGAGGAACTGCTCCGTCTCCGGGTTGCTGTGGGAACGGCTGGCCACCACTTGTAGGGGTTCTTGGGCGTAAGGGCAGGTGCGGATGGGCTGTTCGTGAACGCAGGACGGAGTCCTTTCCCTCTTGCAGGCCCCCAGCTTTTGCGCAGCCGCGTAGGTGAGGCCCAGAGCTGGGGCATGGACGACCCCCAGGATGGGGATCCCTTCCTCGATGAGAGCAATATTCACCGTAAACTGGCCGTTGCGCCCGATAAACTCTCGGGTGCCATCCAAGGGATCCACCAGCCAAAACCGCTCCCACTGTTGCCGCTCTGGGTAAGGGATCCCGCCCGATTCTTCCGAGAGCACCGGGATCCCTGGGGTCAGGTCTTGCAAGCCTTGCAGGATCAGGTGGTGGGAGGCCAGATCCGCCTCTGTAAGGGGAGAGGCATCCGCCTTGGCCCTTACCTGAAGCTGCTCCTGTCTGTAGATGGGCAAAATAGCCTGTCCTGCCGCCTCCGCCAGCCGACTTACCTTGGGCAAGAGAGCGGCCAGATCCTGAGCTTGCATAGGATCCCTCGCAGAGTTAGCAACGCACCGGAATGCCGTGGGCGGCCAAGTCGGCTTTGATCTGCGCAATCGTCAGCCGGCCATAGTGGAGCAGCGAGGCCAATAGAGCCGCTTCCGCCCCTCCCTCCTGCAGAGCTTGGCGGATATGAGCACACTCCCCTGCTCCTCCTGAGGCAATCACCGGCACCGACACCGCCTCGGCCACCCGCCGGGTTAGCTCCAGGTCATAGCCTGCTTGAGTGCCATCGGCGTCCATGCTGGTGAGCAAGATCTCCCCTGCCCCCCGTTCGGCCACGGTTTTGGCCCACTCCACCGCGTCTAGCCCCGTCGGCTGCCTCCCCCCGCGCACGTACACTTCCCATCCCCCTCCCTGCGGTTTGGCGCGAGCGTCGATGGCCACCACAATGCACTGGGATCCAAACCAGCGGCTGGCTTGAGTCACCAAATCCGGATCCCTGACCGCCGCCGAATTGAGGCTGACCTTGTCTGCCCCGGCCCGCAGCAGTTGCCGGATCCCCTCCAGATCGCGGATCCCTCCTCCCACCGTGAGGGGAATGAACACCTGCTCTGCGGTGCGCCGCACCACTTCCAACAAAATCTCCCGCTCTTCGTGGGTGGCGGTGATGTCCAAAAAGACCAGCTCATCGGCCCCCGCCTGATCATAAGCCTGGGCCAGCTCCACCGGATCCCCGGCATCCCGCAAGTGCACAAACTGGATCCCTTTCACCACGCGCCCCGCCGCCACATCCAGACAGGGAATGATCCGTTTGGCCAACATCGCTCTCTCCCGAGGACTCCATCCCGTTGACGCGAACAGAGGGGAACACCTGGGGATGGTCTTAGCCGAAGCTGATGACCAGGAAGGGTTCTTGAAACTTGGCCCCGGTCACCTGCCGACCCGCCAAGCTGGGGGGCAAGAACAAGTTGCGCCGCTGATCCCCGGCGGTGATGGTCAGCTCCGGGCCCGACTGGCTCAGCTCGATTTGGGCCTTGCTGAAGCCGGGAATAAACAGCTTGACTGTACGGGATCCCTCGTCGATGGCCACGGGCGGCGGCACATCCGGCACGGCGAACATCCCTCCTACTGCCGCTTCCAAAGCCGACCAATCGGATCCCTGACGCAGGGGGAGTGTCCGTACTGTCAGCGGGAAAAAATCGGCAGCCGAGACCTCCCCCGGAGCCAGAGGGGTGACCCAGAGGCCACCCACCGTCAGCCCTACCATCTGAGCGCTCCCCCAAAGGTAACGGGCGGTTTGCACGGCCATCGGGTCTGGGGTGGTCACCAGGTGGGCCAGCACACGGCGCGGATCGGCAATGGCCTGTCGTCCCTGCTCCAAGAGGTTAGTCATGCCCCCCAACCGCTCCGGCAGATCCTCCAGAGAGGAAAACTCCACAGTGCTCACCGAACGCAGCAACGGCTCGGCAAAGGGTCGCAGGGTTTTGGCCAAGTCGGATCCCAAAAAAGCTTGGGAGGCTCGCCGCCAGTACCAACTGGCCACCTCCGGGATCCCAAAGGCCCGCAAGGTGGTCAGATCCCCTGGCCCATCGTAGAGAATGCAGTCGTATTGGCCGCTGGCATCGTAACGGCGCAGAGCTTCCAGGGCCAGGGCCTGATCCATACCCGGCAACACCCCCAATTCCTGGCCGTAGATCTCCCGGAAAAAGGGAGTGCGCACGTATCGGGCTTCCAGCTCTTTGGCTGCCGTCCAGTTTTGCTCCAAAAGTTGGGTTGTCCGCAACTGCACCACGCTCAAGTTGGCAGCAATGGTCACCGGCTCGCCGGAAAGCGGGATCCCGCCCAAGAGCATTTCCAACCCCGGCCCCGCCTGATGGCCCACCAACAGCACCCGCCGCCCCTGTTGGGCTGCCGCGCGAGCCGCCGCCACGGCCAAGGTGCTCCGACCTGTGCCCCCCTTGCCCAGAAAGGTGAGAATTTGGCTCATTCCCGCTCTCCCGCTTCTCCGTAGATGTCGATGTACAGAGATTGGCCCGCCAACTGAGCTGCAGCCATCATCACCTGTCGAATCGCCTGCAAGGTACGCCCGCCTCGCCCGAACACCCGCCCGCGATCCTTCGGGTCAAAGGCCAGTCGCAGCCAAACCTTTCGCCCGCCACAGGTGGTTTCCACATCCGTTTGAAGAGAGGCGCTGCTGAGCAACGGTTCGATCAAAAGATGGGCGAGAGCCTTGTAGTCTGGCATAGAGAGCTAGACGACAGGAGGGAACAACTGGCCAAGCCAAGCTTAGCCGAAAGCGCAGCCGACCCTAGGTCTCAACCGCTTCCTCAAGCTGAGGCTTTTCAACTTCAGCTTCCGGAGGGCTTAATTCTGCTGCTGTCTCGGTGGCAGCTTCGCTCAATTCCGATTCGGGAACATCGGCGACTTCAGCTTCGGCCACGGACTCTGTTGCAGCAGTCTCTTCTGCCGCCTCAGGGATCCCAGCTTCAGGCTTGGCGATGGCCGGAATGCGAATCGAGGCCACCACTCCCCCTTCCCCTGCTTTCAACATCTCGTAGATGCCGGCCTTTTTGAGGAGACTGTCCACGGTCTCTGTGGGCTGAGCGCCACAACGCAACCACTTCAGCAAGCCCGCCGTTTCCAAGACCGTCTCCTTGGTGCGCGGGTTATAGTAACCCAGTTCCTCTAGCGGACGGGCTTCACGGCGGCTTTTACTTTCAATGGCGATGATGCGATAGCTGGGTTGCCGCTTTTTTCCGTAGCGCTTGAGCCGCAATTTGACCATGGGGTATCCACTCCTTGGGGGACGCTCCGCAAGCTGTAAAGATCCAAAAAATCCAAAAAAGAGTTCGCCTAGACCCGCCAAGCCTGCTGAAGCTCCAGAGCCTCGCTCCGAGCCTTTAGCGTTTGGCCGGTAGACACAGGCTTTTTATTTTAAGCGATTTTCTGCTTGACTGGAACTTGACTGGAAAATGTCCGACCCCGGTTTGGAAGGCAACCTTCATGGCAGAGTTGAAGAGAAAACCCTACACTCAGCAGCAACTCCCATGATCAACTACGCCGATTTGACAGACGAGCAGCGCCAGCTCTACCTCAAGGCCCTGATCGCGGTGGCCCGAGTGGATGGCCAGTTGGACGAAGAAGAAACCTCTTTTTTTATGCAAATTGCAGAAGGGGTAGGCATCGAAGCGCCACTGGCCCAAACCTATCTGGCCGATGAAACAGGTGCGCCTTTGGATATCAGTGGGATCCCGCCCATGCGCAACGCGGCGGGGGCCTTGATCCTGCGGGATCTGGCGGCGATGGCGGTGGTGAACAGCCAGTTGGTGGAAAAGGAAGAGGAGCTTATTTTCCAGATCGGCAAAGCCATGCAGTTCAGCGCTGAGGAGATCAACGAGTTTATCGACTGGGCCTTCATGGGACTGCAGTGGCAACTGAAAAGCGCATCCCTGCTGGAGCGCTATGCCCAGCCCTCCCCCCAACCTTCTGAATGACATTGGGGTAGCGGGTAGCATAACGACAACCCGCCTTGGCCACTGCATCAACACTCCGGCTTGGTGTTTCCTTGAACCAAGCTAGGGGGGGTTTCTAGATTGAGTCAGATCATATGGTCGTTTCAGGTTAGGGTGATACACCTGGGCTACTGAGAAAGCCTTCTAGACTGGTGCATCCAATGTTTTAGGTGTGAGTGCAGTGTCCTAGTTTAAATCAAAATGACCATCAAAACCTAGCCGATAAAACGATCCAGAGCCCGCTGCAACTCTTCCAGCTCCACCTCGATATTGCCGGTCTCGATGGCATGGCGGATGCAGTGGCGAATGTGATCGTCCAAAATCAGCCGCGCCACCCGATCCAGCGCTCCCTTGACGGCGGCAATTTGCAGCAGCACATCTGGACAAGGCTGATCCTGCTCGATCATGGAGCGGATCCCGTGCACATGCCCTTCGATGCGAGCCAAGCGGTTGATCAACTTGCGCCGAGACTGGGGATCATGATGGTGAGGCTGGGCCCGCCCAGACAGCGGCGGCTTTTCCAGCGCCAGCTCCCACTCCTCCTCCCAATCGGGTTCTGAAGGGAGCGGTGGAACGGAATGAGATCGAAGTGGGGGAACGGGATCCGACATGAGAAGGGCAAAAGACTGCTTGCATGATACTGCCTGGTTTTCCCCGGAAACGATGGGGTACTCTACAATAGGAAAAGATGTGAAATTTTGTAAAACCTCTCATACTTTGGCTCCATGACCTCTGTGCTCTCCCCCTTTGGCCCTGTAGAAGCGGATCTGGAGCGTTTACGCCAGAACCTAACGCGGTTGGTCAGTGCCAAGCACCCCATCCTGGCCATGGCTGCCGAACATCTGTTTTCGGCGGGAGGGAAAGGGATCCGGCCAGCCATTGTGCTCCTCATCGCCCGCGCCACCACTCCAGATGGAGAGATCACTCCCCGTCATTGGCGCTTGGCAGAGATTACTGAGATGATCCACACGGCCAGCTTGGTTCACGACGATGTCATCGACGCTGCCGACGTGCGACGGGGCATCGATACGGTGAACACCCTCTTCGACAATCGGATAGCCGTGCTGGCGGGGGATTACCTTTTCGGTCAAGCTGCCTGGTATTTGGCCAATCTGGACAACCTGGAGGTAGTGAAGCTCCTTTCCAAGGTCATCATGGACTTGCCAGAAGGGGAGGTGCGCCAGAGCCTCACCCGCTTCGACCCCGATGTGTCGATGGAAGACTACCTGGCCAAGAGCTTCTACAAAACGGCCTCCCTCATGTCCGGCAGTTCCAAGGCTGCTGGCCTGCTGAGCGGGGTTAGCGAGGAAGTGGCGGATCGCCTGTTCGATTTTGGGCGGGATCTGGGCATTGCTTTTCAGATTGTCGACGATCTGCTGGATTTCACCGCTTCGGCAGAGACGCTTGGCAAGCCTGTGGGATCCGACCTCATCCAGGGCAACCTCACTGCACCCGTTCTGTTTGCCCTAGAGGAATTTCCCCAGATGCGAGAGCTCATTCTCAGGGAACTGTCCAACCCGCAAGACCTGAAGCAGGCCCTAGAGTGGGTGTATCAAAGCGAAGGGATCCCACGCTCTCGTCAGTTGGCCCGCGACTACGCCCAGCGGGCTGCCGAAGCGCTGTATAGCCTGCCGGACTCTGCGGCGCGTCGTGCTTTGTTTCAGATGGTGGACTATGTGCTGGAGCGGCTGCACTGAGCAGTCCCGACAGGGTCAAGCTGGCTTTCTACCGGGCTGTGTTGCCCAACACTTGGGCCTCTGGAAGAAGCTCAGGATATTCTGGCGGGGCGAAAAAGTGTAGGCGATTTGGGGGCCAAAAGCGAAAAATGGTGTTGCCGATGATGTTTTCTTCCGGCAAGAAACCCCACACATGGGAGTCTTGGCTGTCGTTGCGGTTATCCCCCATCACAAAATAGGAGCGGGGAGGAACCACGAATTCGGATCCCTGATTGGGAACTCCAGGACAGCGCTCGCCAGGGCAAGAATAGTCGGGGGGGGCATAGATGTAGTCTTCCCGCAGCGGGATCCCGTTGATGATGACCTCACCGTTGGCGATGCGAATGCGATCTCCCGGCAGGCCGATCACCCGCTTGATGTAGGCCCCGTCGAAGTTCAGTTTGGCGGGAGGGTTGAAAACAATAATATCGCCTCGTCTGGGCGAACCAAAGCGGTAGCTGACCTTTTCCACCACCAGCCGATCCCCTTCTTCCAGAGTGGGCAGCATCGAATCGGAGGGGATCCAACGCGCCTCTGCCACAAAGGTGCGAATGCCGAAGGCCAGCAACAGAGCCAGCACCACCGTCAGAAGGTTTTCCCGTTGCGCCTGCCACCAGCTGCGGGATCCCGAGCTGGCAGGGGTTGCCCCCGATGGCGACTGGGGCTTGGGCAGAGAAGTTGGATCTTTTGACGGCATGGAAGCTAACGGACAAGACTTCACGATCTCAAGATTATCGCACCCCATCCAGGCCAGCAGAATGGGATGCCCTCCCATTAAACCCCTGCCGGAGAGACGAATAGCCGGCAATAGCATAGGATGGGTATCCTGGTGTACCGTACTCGCGACTGTCAGCCTCCATGACGATTTCAACGGAAGAGCGCCTAGAGCGGGTCGAGCGCCTGGTCGAGGCCAACAGCCAAGCGATAGCTCGCCTCACCCAACAACAAGAGGAAGTTTTGAGGCGGATCGATCGGCTCTCAGGGGATAGCGAAAAACTCTCGGGCGATGTCGAAAAGCTTGCCAGTGATGTCGAAAAGCTCTCAGAGCGGGTTGAAAAGCTCTCAGGTGATGTCGAAAAGCTCACTTTTAAGTTCGACACCTCACAAACCATCGGGGAACGGCTGGAACGTCTAGCCACCAGCCTGATTGCCGGTGCCACCATCAGCATCATTGCCGGAGTGATTTTGGTGCTGCTGCGGGAGGGATCCCGTTGAAGGGATGTTGCTCGGGGCTGGTTTTGGGGGGTCAACTGCCGGAATTGAGTTTTTCCCAGTCCTGCTGGTGGATGGCGATCATCTGGGCTTGGGCTTGAATAGCTGCCAACACCTCCGTCATCAGGGGCCAGTCGCTCCGCGGCGGACTGGGGTACTGCTTAAGCTTGTCAACTGTGTTGCTGAGAGCACTTTGCAATTGTTGCAGCAGTTGATAGGTCTGTTGGGCCAAAGCTAGGGTCTCAGAGACGCGGAGGTTATTCTGGCCTTGTTGATATTTCTGGAGAGCTTCCCCTCGCAGGATGCTCAAGATGGCCCCTTCTCTAGAGGCGGCAGTCTGGCCACTTTTGGAGCGCTGCGGTATGATGCGCAACTGCAACACCAGTGGCTCCCCCCGGTACATCCGCTCCACCTCTGCCTGCTGCGGCTCCCCGATCAACTCCGGATCCAGCGCCATCATCCGCTTCATGGCGGTGATCAACTTCGCTCGTATGGACTCGGAGAGATCTTTGAACAGATCCCGCAAAATCCCCTGCTGGCGGTAGCGCACTCGACAAGAAGGCCCCTCTTGAGGTTCCACGAAAATTTGCTCGGCTTTCTCATCCAAAGCCCGCCGCAGCATCGAGTTGAGCAACTGCTGCACTGTCTCTTCTGATTCGTCGGCGGGGACGGACGGAGGCTGGGTTGGCCTCAACTGCGTGGGTGGCCCCGCCGCAGGAGCAGGAACCTCCCGAGTCACCCGGTTGGCTTGGGCCTGGAGGCGCAGCCGCTCCACCTCTGCCGGGTCGGGGGGATGGCTGAAGTAGTAGGCAATTAAATCCTGCTGCTGCTGAGCGGTGAGAGGGATTGGCTGGACGGAAATCTGGGAATAGGCCAGCATCTTGCTTATATAGTCCAGCGCCGCCAAATCCTGGGGATCCACCATGCCCAAGATAAGGCTGTCGGTATCCAGGGCCAAGGGAACAACTTGGTAGTAAATGCAGATTTCCACCGGCAAGTACTGGGCAATTAGAGCCGGCACCCGCGCCCGGTCAACAAGGGAGTGTTGTCCCACCGCCAGAGAGGCATCTGGATCTGTCATGGCAAGCCCGGAGTGGATCCCGCACAGGCGAGACGTCGCTACTCGATCATAGAGTAAAGCCTACACCCTCGCGGCCTGAGGCCCATGGCATCCTGGCTCTCTGACTGGCGCAAGTTGAATAATGTAATACTAGGAGCATTCTAGGATCCTCTACACCCAAAGAAGTCAAGCCTTGTTAAGTCTTGGAGTTAACATCGACCACATTGCCACCATTCGACAGGCACGCCGCACGGTGGAGCCGGATCCGGTAGCGGCAGCGGTGATTGCCGAGCTGGCGGGGGCAGATGGTATTACAGTGCACTTGCGCGAGGATCGCCGTCACATTCAAGATCGGGATGTGCGGCTGTTGCGGCAAACTGTGCGCACCCACCTCAACTTAGAGATGGCAGCCACCGAGGAGATGGTGGCGATTGCCCTGGAGATTAAGCCTGACTACGTCACTTTGGTTCCCGAGCGGCGGGAGGAGATCACCACCGAAGGTGGGTTGGATGTGGCGGGGCAGGTGTCGCGCCTCAGGGATGTGGTCGGCCAACTGCAGGGATCCGGCATTCCCGTCAGCTTGTTTATCGACCCGGATCCGACCCAAGTTGCTGCTGCTGCCCAAGTGGGAGCCCGCTGGGTGGAGCTCCACACGGGGCGCTACGCAGAAGCCTCATCCGCAGCTCAGCGGCAGGTGGAACTTGACCACCTGGAAAAGGCCAGCCAACAGGCCCTTCAACTGGGCTTGCGGGTGAATGCGGGACATGGCCTCACCTACTGGAATGTCGGCCCGGTGGCGCGGATTCCGGGAATGGAGGAGCTGAACATCGGCCACAGCATTATCAGTCGAGCGGTGCTGGTGGGGCTGGATCGGGCGGTGCGAGAGATGCGTCAGGCGATGGGATTAAGCTAAGGAGCAGGCCCGGCATGAACTCGGAATACTACGGCTACGAAAACTACGTTCTGGAGCAGGCGGAAATCGAGCGCCTGTTGGATCTGCTGCCGGCCAGTATGCGGGAGAGTGTGAAGATCTTGCCCGCCTCAGAACGGCAAACGGTGGTGATCAAAGGCCGCCGGCAGATGCCCTGGGAACGGCAGATGCGGCTGTTCATCAAGCCTTATGAGTGGCGGCAATTTACCCCCCTGCAGCGGGCGGGGCTGTTCCTGCACAAGGTGGGCTACTACAGTCGGGCGGTGTCGCGGCAGATCGACTTTTACCTGGCCATAGCAGCTCTGGGGGGGTTGAGCTTGATCTTCGAGGCCGTACAACAGGATCCCGTGGGGGCAACCGTTTCGGGGGGTTTGAGTGGCTTGGCCCTCTGGCAGTTGCGCCGCGACCAAACCAATGACCGCCGTCTGTTGGCTGCCGACGCCTATGCGGTGGATCGCCTGGTGTTGCGCGGGATCCCGCGGCTGCAGGCGGTGGAGGCCCTGGGGCAGGCGCTGCATGTGGAGGCCCGCCTGGAGGGGCGCTCGGGCAATGATCTGCTGGACATGTTGCGCTACCAAAACCTCAAGCGGCTGGCCCAGCGTCCGGCGGAAGATATTGTGTTGAGCTGATCCCGGACGGAGATGCTTTCCCCCTCGCGGCTGGGATCCCGAACGGGCCGGTGGGGCCGCTATCTCCTGCAGGTAGCGGTGACCGATTCCACCAATCGGCTGCTCTTGGACTGGGGCCGTCGCTTCCCACAGCCGCTGCCAGTGGGCACAGTTTTGGTCAGCACCCGCCAACGGGCTGGGCAAGGTCAACATGGGCGAGTGTGGCACTCGCAGCCGGGGGGGCTGTACCTGTCCGTTTGGCTGGGATCCCCGCCTTTGCATTACTCGCTGCTGGAACTGACCCTGGCCTTGGGCTGGGGCATTGCGGGCCGTTTACGGCAAAACCTTGGGATCCCGCTGCGGCTGAAATGGCCCAACGATTTGGTGGTGGTGGACGAGCAGCGCCCGGATTCTCTGCTCAAGCTGGGGGGGATCCTGGTGCAAAGCCGCTTTGGGGGGAGCGGGCAACTGCTGGGGTTGGTGGCCGGTGTGGGGGTGAATGTCAACAACCCCGTTCCCATTGGGGCAATCACCTTAGCCCAAATTTTGGGATCCCCTCTGCACCGCTCACTCGACCGCACCGAGATTGCCGGCTGGGTTCTGCAGGGGATGGAGCAGGGATTCCACGTCTGGTTGCAAGGGGGATTTGCCCCCGTTCGCTCAGAGTACGAAGCCTGGATGGTTAGGCCACAAATTCAATTTCAATGGCCGGAAACAAGCCCCACGATCTTGGGCCTTGCCGAGGATGGGAGGATGCGAGTACAAACACGGGGGGAGCGACATTGGCAACAGCAGCCATCCATTCTGACGCTTACACCCGACCAAGTTCGCTTGAGCTATCACATGCCGGCGGGCGATAGCCTGTAATTTCTCTTGTGTTTTTTATGTGGCCTGTGTTGAACTCGGTGATGAAGCTTTTGGTTATGGCAGCGCGCCTTCTCTCCCCCCGAGCTCGGCGGCTGCGCTTTTGGCTGAAGCTGGGGCTGGCTCTGCTCTGGTTTTATCCCACTGCTCTGCTGGCCCAAACCCAACCAACCCCTTTGCCCCCGCCGCCTGTGGTGGAACCGGCCCTGGACACGCCTGGGGCGGCAGCCCTGCTGCTGGATGGAGCCATTCCCCTGGGAGAGGGCAGCCCTGCGACCCTTGAGGCAGAAACCCGCCCAGAGACGGTCATGGGCCGTGAGATTGTGATTGAGCCCCAGAAGAACCATGACCGGGTTCCCCATGCTCAGCCTGAAAGTGGGGTGCCGGTGGTGCTGATGGAACGCAGCTCCGGTCGCCGCATCATCCTCGCCCCTGGCCAAGAGATTCGCATTGAGGATCCCAGCCAGCCCCAAGCTCCTGAACCGGGAACGCCGACGTTGCCTGAACTGGCCGTAGGTGAAGAACGACTGCTCTATCCCTTACCTCACCCGGTGCCGATCACTTCTGGATTTGGCATGCGAATTCACCCCATCCGCGGAGAGCCAGAGTTTCATGCCGGGGTGGATTTGGGGGCCAGCATGGGCACGCCGATCTTGGCCTCTTTAAGCGGCAAGGTGGTCACTTCGGGATCCCTGGGGGGTCTAGGGATCACCGTTGTGCTGGAGCATGCCGGCGGTCGGCGCACTCGCTATGGCCACATGTCCGAAGTTGCTGTAACACCGGGGGAAGTGGTAGAGCGGGGATCCGTCATCGGCTATGTGGGGGCGACCGGAGCGGTAACTGGGCCGCACCTCCACTTTGAGCTGTGGAAGCGGGCGGTGGGGCAAGGTTGGGTGGTTCTGGACGCCACAGATGATCTGAAGGTTGCTGTTGCCCAGCTGCCGGGTTAGCCAGAGCCGGCTTGGGTTAGCATAGGTGGGCGGGCTCCAACTGGAATGCTGGCGCAGGTAACCAGTTGGGTCATGCAGGTTTTGCGGACGTGGCGGAACGGCAGACGCGCTAGACTTAGGATCTAGTGCCGCAAGGCGTAAGGGTTCAAGTCCCTTCGTCCGCATGAGAATCCCCTACTTC